>DLXL01000493.1:17125-19156 GCA_003448025.1 Saprospirales bacterium
ACTGAGGTGGTGTTGTATTTCCCGGGATGTTTACAGAGGCCGATTGGGTGCAGCCATTGTTATCTGTTGAAGTAACCGTATATATTCCAGCCGTATTAAAGGTTGCGGTTTCTCCAGTTTGCCCGTCAGACCATAGAAAAGTATATCCGGGGGTGCCGCCACTGGCGGAAGCTGTGGCTGTAGCACTGGAAACACAGGTTACAGTGCCGGAAACCGTAGCGCTCAGGTTGAGCGCAGTCGGTTGGGTAAGCGTAGCCGAAGCGGTGGCAGTGCCACTGCCACCTGCCCCGGTAACCGTTACTGTATACGTGCCAGCAGCCAGATTGATTGCCGTTTGGGAGGTTTGGCCGCCGGTCCATGCAAAAGTATAAGGCGGGGTGCCTCCACCTGGTTCAACCGTAAGGCTGCCATTATTGCCCCCAAAGCAGGAAGGGTTGACCGGGTTGGTGATCTCAGCTGTCACAGGTGGCTGTCCGGCAAAACTGAAGGTGATATCGCTCCAAATGGGTTTGTCGCCACCTGTGCCACCCGTTCCGTTGCACATGTTACCGATGAAATATGCTTTAATCGTGTTGCCGTTCATGCTGGCAGGCGATTTCCATTGGAAGTCCCATGAAACCATTCCACCGGCAAAGTTTTTGCCGGTTCGTTGCTCAATATACTCCCTGGTTTGAAGATTTTCAGTTCCGGTACCATTGCCCGTAATATTGATCAGATCTCCGCAATTGGCATTGCTACCGTCCACAACAACCAACTGGAATCCTGCTTTAACCGGATTGCCGGAAGTGCCCGTGATTTTAAGGTTGATGTCATAGGTAGTCGAAGGATTTGCAGTAGCCGGGAAGCCGGTAACTTCTACTGTTCCGGTATAATTTCCACCACTATGGCAGTCATTACAGTTGCCATTAAATGGGGCGCCGGTTTTTCCGGTTGGCGGATTGCCATTGTTGGCAAGCCAAACCAGGGAGCCAAGTAATAATCCAGTGATGGGGAGCAGGCGGGATTGTTGAAATTTTTTCACGCGGTGAAATAGTTTGCTGTGAACAGAAAAAGGCGACATGAGTAGTACATGTCACCGGTTTTCTGGAATTTTACTTTACTGTTTGGAAGAGGGGCTATTGTATTTTTAAGATGCGGGCAACAACTAAGTTGCAGACCGCGATGGGGTAAACCATTTTTTGTCAAAGTAGTTTTGCTACTTTGAGACATTTAGTGTGGAATGTCTGTTTGGAGCCAATCAGGTGAGCCTGGAACCACTGGCGTAATCAGGTAGCAATAAGGCCAGCTTTTGCTGAAATTTCCAGCATTCGATCAATGGATGCCCGTCCCTGTTGAATCACCCAATCCGGAAGGATAATTTCCGGGAGTTCGTATTCCATGCACAAATAAAGCTTTTCCATAGTGTTTCGCTTCATGTGTGGGCAATCATTACAGGCACAGTTATTTTCCGGAGGCGCCGGAATAAAGGTTTTATGTGGACTGGCTTTTTCCATTTGGTGCAAAATGCCGGCTTCTGTAGCTACAATGTATTCAGTAGCGGAGTCATTGATGGTATATTTCAATAATCCGGTTGTGCTGCCAATATAGTCGGCCATATCCAAGATATGCGCTTCACATTCCGGGTGGGCAATAAATTTTGCGTTAGGGTGCCGTTGCCGAAGTTTCACAATTCGTTCGTGGCTAAATATCTCGTGGACCATGCAAGCGCCATTCCAGAGGATCATGTCGCGGCCGGTTTTTTTGATCAGATATGCCCCCAGGTTTTTATCCGGAGCAAAAATAATGGGCTGATCTTTTGGAATACTTTCGATAATAGCCACCGCATTGGTGCTGGTGCAACAAATATCGGTTAGGGTTTTCAACTCCGCGGTACAGTTGATATAGCTTACCACCAGGTGGTCAGGATGTTTCTCCTTAAATTTTTTGAACAGTGCAGGCGGGCAGGAATCAGCAAGTGAGCACCCTGCCTTGAGATCAGGCAACAGCACTTTTTTATGAGGACTCAGCATTTTAGCTGTTTCTGCCATGAAG
>DLXL01000493.1:19291-19590 GCA_003448025.1 Saprospirales bacterium
TTTAGCTGTTTCTGCCATGAAGTGTACACCGGCAAAAACAATGATCTCTGCATCCGTACTGGCCGCTTTCTGAGATAACCCCAGTGAATCACCAATGTAATCAGCGATATCCTGAATTTCGGACTCCTGATAATAATGTGCCAGGATTATCGCGTTTTTTTCACGTTTCAGTCGATTGATCTCGGCTACCAGATCAAGCGTTGGGTCAACATCCAGATCCAAAAATCCTTTGCTGTTCAAATGTTCGGTGGCGTTATGCAGATCAGACATGTGTTGTTTATGAGGGTTTATGTGGTTTA
>DLXL01000447.1:0-1897 GCA_003448025.1 Saprospirales bacterium
CCCAGCCATTGAATACAATATCTAGGATTAAGTGACCCCCGTTCACCTCAACCGTAATGCCACCATGATCTCTGGCCCAGGTGTCGTTAGAATTGGCTTCTACGAAATAAATATTTGCCGGAGGAATTCCGGAAAACAACTTTTTTACTTCACCCGAATCCGCACATACAATCAAAACCGGTTCGAACCTGCTGATTGCCTCGGCAATTTTCACAAAACACGGTAAAACCAGTGGTAAAACCGGCGCCCAATCTGTTCCGGCATGCGGAAAGGTCAGTTGAACAGCGCTTTGTGGTTCCCATTCCGCCGGCAGGCGTCTCATTTTTTTTGTATCCTTCATCCTGGAAATATAAGCTGCAAAAATAGGAATTTCATAGAGGAAGGCTTAAAAAATCAACATGGCACTTGATAAAAGTGCGTGTTAAAAAACCGCAATCAAATTTGGGTAAAATGCTGGTTAAAAAAATTTGAAAAAAGTATTTGTTTCTAAAGGTTTCTAAATACTACCTTCGCCACATCTTAGTGTTCACCACACACGATGGAATTTAGCCCCAAAGCCACTCGCCCTTCCGGATATGACCGCATCGTTCTTACAACGATAAATTTGCATTCCCCATGCTGACCAAACCATAACCTGCGGCTATCATTTTTTTTGAGGCATAATATCATTTCACTAAACTAAACTCATTTTCGTATGAAGTTTTTGCACACCCTTTCCAAGGGCGGGTTGCTGGTAGCATTCTTGCTGCTATGTAACTTCGCAATGGCTCAACGCACCGTAAAAGGCACAGTCACCGATGGTGAAACCGGCGATGCTTTGATCGGCGCATCTGTATCCGTAGTGGGTACAACCCGTGGAACGGCCACTGACATCAACGGTGCTTACACTATTGAAGTCCCAGCTGGCTCCACTCAAATCCGCATTTCTTACACAGGATATGCAGAACAAGTGATTACCCTTGGCGCATCCAACACGGTGGATGTTGCTATGAGGTCGGATGCTGTTTTGGAAGAAGTAGTAGTAATCGGTTATGGTGCGATCAAGAAATCGGACGCTACCGGTGCTGTATCTTCCGTTACAGAGAAGAACTTCAACCGCAATGCAGTAGCTCCTGAACAACTCATTCAGGGTCGTGCAGCAGGTGTTGTGGTAACCAACAGTAACGGCGAACCTGGCGGTGGTATCAACATCCGCATTCGTGGTACCTCCTCTGTAAATGGTAGCAATGGTCCACTTTTCGTTGTAGATGGTGTTCCACTGGGTGGTGGTGAAACTACCGGTTCTTCTGATGTTCAAGGTCTTGGCAGCCAGGCGGCGCGTAACCCGCTTAACTTCCTTAACCCGGCCGACATCGCAAGTATCGACGTGTTGAAAGACGCTTCTGCGACAGCCATTTACGGTTCTCGTGGTGCAAATGGTGTTGTGATTATCACAACCAAAAGCGGTCAATCAGGCAAAGGTATTTTGGAGTATGGCTACACGCTCGGCTTCAGTCAGTTGCCTAAATTGTACGACGTGCTGGATGGCCGCACATTCGTGGCAGAATGGCAGAAACTAAACCCTGGAGCCAGCACAGCTGAGGTTGATTTCGGCGCAAACACGAACTGGCAGGAAGAAATTACCCAAACGGGAATGTCGCACAATCATAACCTCTCCTTTGGTGCTGGTGGCAATGGAGGCGACTATCGTTTCTCTGTTGGCTACCTTGACCAGGAAGGTGTGATTCTGGAAAGTGGTATCAAGCGTTTAAGTGGCCGTTTCAACGGTAACAAGAAATTCATGGATGACCGTCTCAAAATCGGCATGAATGCCACGGTAGCTCAGACCCGTGACCAGGGTGCACCGATTACCGAATCAGCCGGCTTTGAAGGTGATGTTTGGGCCAACGCTTTGAAA
>DLXL01000447.1:2066-7746 GCA_003448025.1 Saprospirales bacterium
CAACGCTTTGAAAGGCAATCCAACCTGGCCTGTACGCAATGCTGACGGCACGCCATTCCAAAGCGGTCGTGACAGTGAACCTAGCCCATTGGCTTTCATTGAGTATTCTGACGACCAGACCAACTCTCTGCGCGCATTGGGTAATATCAATGCAGAACTCAATATTACAGATAACCTGACCTTCAAAACTGTTGTTGGTTTTGACCGCTCTATCTCTTCCCGTAAAAACGCTTTCTCACGCGATTTGATCGCGGGCCCAGCTATCGGTGGAAAAGGCCGTCTCTACACTACCGATATTCAAACGCAGTCCAATCTTTGGGAAAACTACTTCACTTATACCAAGACTTTTGGTCAAGTTGACTTCACTGGTTTGTTGGGTTACTCTTACCAGCAGTTCCAAAATGCTGGTGCTCGTAATGCATATGCCAAGTTTACCACTTCAGATCTGGATTTGATGGTTAATAATACCGCAACTGCAGGTGTATCTTCTATCGTAAACTCATACAATACGACAGACGAACTTCAGTCTTATTTCGGTCGTGTTAACTTTAGCATTTCCAACAAATATTTGTTGACTGCAACCTTGCGTGCTGATGGCTCTACCCGCTTCGGTGGCGACAATAAATACGGTTACTTCCCATCTGCTGCCTTCAAATGGCGCTTGAAGGAAGAAAGCTTCTGCCCGGATCTTTTCTCTGATCTTGGCCTGCGTTTGGGTTACGGTTCTACCGGTAACCAGGAAATTGGTTACAACCGTTATCAGTCTCGCCTTCGTACGGGCGACAGCGGTATTAACAACGAAGGAAATGCCTTCACTGGCGGCGTAGGTAGCGTAGCATTTGAAAACCCAAATCTTAAATGGGAAACTACTACGCAAATCAACGTAGGTTTGGACTGGGCATTCTGGAAAGGTCGCCTGTCTGGTTCTATCGACTGGTATAAGAAAAACACCTCCGACATGCTTGTGCAGGTATTCTCTGCTCAGCCAGCTGCTAATGATTTTGTTTGGGATAATCTGGATGCAGATGTAGAAAATACCGGTGTGGAAATTGCCGCAAACCTTGTTGCTGTTGACAAAGACAAGTTTGATTGGCGGATTCTGGGTAACGTTGCATTTAACCAGAACAATGTGAACACTTTCAGTTCATTCCTCAACACCGGCCGGATCCATGGTCAGGGCCTTTCTGAAGCATATGCTCAGCGTATTGCTGCCGGACAGCCACTGTTTGCCTACTTCCTCCGCGAGTTTGAAGGTTATGATGCCAATGGTATCGCTGTTTATGGCGGTGAAGGCGACAAGCAGGTGTTCCTTGACAAGAGCCCGCTTCCAAAAGTTACCTGGGGCTTCACGAATCAGTTCCAGTTTGGCAACCTTGATCTGAGCATTTTCTTCACTGGTCAGGCTGGTCACTACATTTACAACAATACAGCTAATGCCCTCTTCACAGCTGGCGCTTTGGCTAGTGGTCGTAACGTAACAACTGACGTACCAACCAATGGTGAAAGCCGCAATAATGCGCCGGATGTATCTACCCGTTTCCTGGAAAAAGGTGATTTCATCCGTTTGCAGGATATGACTCTGGGCTACAATCTGCCTTTGAAGAGCAAGTATGTTTCTTCTTTGCGTTTGTTTGCTTCTGCGCAGAACTTGCTGTTGATCAGCGACTACACAGGTCTGGATCCTGAGGTTAACGTGAACAAGCAAATCAATGGAATTCCATCACTGGGTATCGACTATAACGCATATCCACGTCCTCGGACCATCTCCATTGGCGCCAACGTTTCCTTCTAAACAAGTGCATTTATCTGCTGTTTAAGTTTCGTGATCACCTAATTGCGATATTAACTGACAGGTTTAAAATCACTTTTAACAAAAAAACACTTCAAAAATGAAAAATTATAAATTTTTCTTTCTTCTACCCGCACTTGCCCTGGGAATGATGACATTCCAGGCATGCACGGATCTGGAGCCTGAATTCACCGATTCATTGCTCGCAGAAGGCGCCTCCGGAACATTTGCCGGAAATGCCGGTGATCTTCTGGTAACTGCCTACAATGACCTTGGAGCGTTTACCGATCAGGCGAATATCTATTCCTTGACTGCTCATACCTCCGACGAAATGATCCCACCAACCCGCGGTACTGACTGGGGTGATAATGGTGTTTGGCGTACGCTGCATGCTCATACCTGGGACGCCAGCCACGCTTTTGTAACCAATAGCTGGAACCAGTTGAACTCTCGTGTATTCCGCTGCAATCAGGTATTGGCATCTACCAGCCCGGCTCCTACAGCTCAACAAGCTGCTGAAGCAAAATTCCTGCGTGCATTTTACATGTACCATGTAATGGACTTCTGGGGCAAAGTTCCTTTCCGTAATGTTGGGGAAGGCGTAGATGTAAACCCTCGTGTATTATCTCGCGCTGAAGCATTTGATTTTGTTGAGCAGGACCTTCTTGATGCAATGCCAAATCTTCCGGCAGGCGGCCCAGGCGGTGATGCTACAAAAGCATCTAAAGCCGCTGCTAATGCACTTTTGGCTCGTTTGTACCTGAACAAAGGTGTGTACCTGGCTAGCAACCCTGCCGGGCCTTACACCTTTGATAATGCAGATATGGACAAGGTAATTGCTGCCTGCGACGCTGTTATTGCAGCCGGTTACACGCTCGACACCGATTATTTCAATATCTTCAAAACTACAGGTGTTAGTGAGAAAATTTTCACGCATAATGGTAACGGTGGTAATCCGGAAAACCGTTTGCGCATGACACTTCACTACGACCAAAATCCTTCTGGTTGGAATGGCTTTGCTACACTTGCTGATTTCTACGCCAAATTTGAAAATGGTGACCAGCGTAAAGGAAAAGATGGTTTGAAAAATGGTACAGAATTCGAAGGTGTTGGCTATGGCTTCCTCGTTGGTCAGCAATACAAAGATGATGGCTCACAGGTAATCAACTCACGTACGGGTCTTCCACTTGCATTCACACCTAATGTTCCACTGTTGGGTGCAGGAACTGCTGATGGTATCCGCGTAATCAAGTATCACAAAGGCAATTATGGCAATTACATCTTCTTCCGTTTGGGCGATGTGATGACCATGAAAGCTGAAGCACAACTTCGCAAAGGTGATGCGGCGGGAGCAAAAGCAACCGTTGATGCGCTTCGCGCTGCCCGTGGTGCAGGTGATATCGGCACGCTTGATTTGAACAAAATGTACGAAGAGCGTGGCCGCGAAATGTACTGGGAAGGTGTTCGCCGTACGGACCAAATCCGTTTCGGCACATGGAGCAGCACATGGTCTGATAAATCTGTTACAGACCCAACACGCGTGCTTTTCCCAATTCCTCAGCAGGCACTTGACTCCAACCCGAACCTGCGTCAGAACGACGGTTATTAATAGTTGGAAATCAATAGAATAGATTGGCAGGCCGCTCCTTTGGGCGGCCTGCTTTGTTTCCGGCAATCAACATCTGCCCAACCTTTCTCATCTTTTGAACAATATGAACAACAAACTGATACTTTGGTCAATAACCGTTGGACTGGGAGGTTTCCTCTTTGGTCTGGATACTGCTGTTATTTCCGGCGCAGAACAAACCATTCAGAAGCTATGGCAATTGGATGACTGGACGCATGGCCTGGCCATCGGTATGGCATTATATGGAACCGTTTTTGGCGCTGCTTTTGGTGGCATTCCTGCCGACAGGATCGGCAGAAAGAAAACCTTGCTTTGGATTGGCATTTTATTTTTTGTTTCTGCCATAGGTGCAGCCATAGCTCAGGACGTGTACACTTTTATGCTTTTTCGATTTATTGGCGGGTTGAGCATTGGAGCCTCCTCAGTAGTGGCGCCGGTTTATATTTCTGAAATAGCACCTGCAGAATACCGCGGCCGTATGGTTATTTCCTTTCAGGTAAACATCGTACTGGGAATCCTGATCGCCTATGTGTCCAACTATTTGTTGTTGGGCGTTGGAGGAGAAAATGACTGGCGCTGGATGCTGGGTATTGTGGCGCTGCCGTCTTTACTGTTTTCCGGCATGATGTTACTGACACCTGAAACGCCTCGTTGGCTATTGCTGCATCAGGGCGATGAGCAATCTGCCCGGGAGGTATTGTCCATTACCGAGCCGGATGTCGATAAAGCGGTGGAAGAGATCAAGGCCTCTGCCCAACAGGAAAAGGGGCAGTCCGGCGAAAGCCTTTTCTCCGGCAAATTCAAAATACCCATTATCCTGGCCTTCCTGTTCGCTTTTTTCAATCAGGTATCTGGTATTAACGCCGTGATCTACTATGCGCCCCGTATTTTTGAAATGACGGGGGCCGGCGCTTCTACAGCTCTGCTTTCTACCACTGGCATCGGTGTGGTCAATTTGATTTTCACTTTTGTGGGTTGGTATTTGATTGATCGTTACGGACGAAAAAACCTGATGTACATTGGCTCCCTGGGCTATATTCTATCATTGGCTCTGATTGCGTTTTCCTTTTACACGGAATCTTACACGTTGGTACCGGTATACATTTTTGCGTTCATTGCCAGCCACGCAATCGGTCAGGGCGCGGTGATCTGGGTGTTTATCTCTGAAATATTTCCAAACTCGGTTCGTGCTTCTGGTATGTCTCTCGGCAGTTTGACACACTGGGTATTTGCGGCCCTTATAGCCAGCGTATTCCCGGTATTAGCCAATCAATTTGGCGGCGGGCCCATTTTTGCATTCTTTAGCTTGATGATGGTGCTTCAATTGCTGTATGTTTGGCGCATGATGCCCGAAACCAAGGGTGTTTCATTGGAGGAGCTGCAAGGCAGGATTTTACATTAAACCAAAATTCATCGATTTCAATGCTCATTTTCAGGAATTTGTCCAGCAACAGCCTGGTTGGCGGATTAATACTGGTACTTTGTTTGGTTGGATGCACCGGACAACAAAAATCAAATACATTGTTTGAGTTGGTGCCAGCAGATAAATCCGGTATCCGGTTCGTAAACCAGGTGGACAACACAGAGGATTTCAACATTTTCAGTTACCGGAATTTTTACAACGGAGGCGGTGTAGCTATCGGCGACCTCAACAACGATGGCCTGGCTGATGTGTACATGACCTCCAATATGGGCGACAACAAACTCTACCTGAATAAAGGCGACTTCAACTTTGAAGATATTACTGAAAAAGCCGGAGTAAAAGGGCAAAAATTCTGGAGTACCGGCGTGGTACTGGTTGATATCAACGCTGATGGCTGGTTGGATATTTATGTCTGCAACGCCGGCTACAAACCTGGAGAAAAACCTGAAAATGAGCTATTTATCAATAATAAGGACCTGACGTTCACTGAAAAAGCTGCAGAATACGGATTGAATGAAGATGGGTATACAACCCATGCCGCTTTTTTTGATTACGATTTGGATGGCGACCTGGACTGTTATATTCTGAACAACAGTTTCATGCCGGTGAATACCCTGAATAACAGTAACAACCGTGATTTATACGCCAAAGACTGGCCGGTAAAGGATTTCCTGAAAGGTGGCGGCGATAAGCTGTTGCGCAACGATCAAGGCAAATTTGTGGATGTAAGCAAGCAGGCCAAAATCTATGGTTCGCTCATTGGTTTTGGTCTGGGGGTAACGGTAGGAGATGTAAACGGGGATCTTTGGCCTGACTTATACATATCCAATGATTTTTACGA
>DLXL01000447.1:7870-11323 GCA_003448025.1 Saprospirales bacterium
ACCAATGATTTTTACGAACGGGATTATCTCTATGTAAATCAAAAAAACGGCGCCTTCAGGGAGGAACTGGAACAATGGGTACAACACATGAGTCTGGCATCCATGGGTGCAGATATGGCGGATATCAATAACGACGGCTATCCGGAGATTTTTACCACCGAAATGTTGCCCGGAGATGAAACCAGGCTGAAAACCAGTACACAATTTGAAAATTATAATATTTATTCCCTTAAGCTTAAGAGCGGTTTCTACCATCAGTATATGCAAAACTGTCTGCAGCTGAACAACCGAGACCATACCTTCAGCGATATTGCCTATTACGCCGGTGTAGCGGCCACGGATTGGAGTTGGGGCGCCCTGATGTTTGATGCCGACAATGATGGCTGGCGTGATATATATGTATGCAACGGCATCTATAAGGATGTTATTGACCAGGATTTTATTGACTTTTTTGCAGATGATGTGGTGCAGCAAATGGCGCTCACCGGCAGAAAAGAACAGATCAATGAAGTCATTTCCAGAATGCCCTCGGTTCCGGTGCTAAACAAAGCCTTTCGCAATGGTGGCAATCTGAAATTTGAAGACAAAGGACTCGACTGGGGCTTCACCACACCATCATTCTCCAATGGCGCCGCTTACGGCGAGCTGGATAACGATGGCGACCTGGATCTGGTGGTGAACAATGTGAACATGGAGTCTTTCCTGTACCGTAACAATGCCCGTCAGGTTACACAAAACCACTATTTAACCCTTAAACTGAAGGGAAAAGATCAAAACACCTATGCTATTGGCGCTCAGGCATTTTTGCACCGTGGTACAGAGAAACTCAGCTTTCAACTAATCCCAAGCAGAGGGTTCCAGTCGTCGGTAGATTATGCCATGGTATTTGGATTGGGTGAAAACCCGGCCATTGACTCGCTGGTTATCATCTGGCCCGACCAGAAAAAATCGGTAGTCCCCCACCCTGCCGCCGATCAGACCCTAACTCTTGCCTGGGAAGAAGCCCGGGATGCTTATGCCGTCACTGCGGATATTGAAGCTACCAATGTCTTTTTTAAAGAAATCCCCTCTGATTTTCCAGTGGCCAGGGAAGATCCCTTTGCAGATTTTTATCAGGAAGGATTGAGTTACCACATGGTTTCCCGGGAAGGCCCCAAATCGGCTGTTGCGGATGTAAATGGAGACGGCCTGGATGATGTGTTTATTGGCGGACCAGCCGGAATTCCGGGTCGCTTATATCTGCAAAACATGCAGGGGAAGTTTACAGAGAGCAATCAAAAAACCTTCATAGCAGATTCCACTTTTGAAGACACTGCCGTTTTGTTTTTTGACGCAGATAAAGACAAGGATATGGATTTGGTGGTTGGCGCAGGTGGGAATCACCAGCCACCCGGCTCAAAATACTTGTTGTTGCGACTTTACCTCAATGATGGCAAGGGAGGGTTTGCACTTGCCCCGGCAGCATTGCCTAAAAACGGGTTTAATACCGCCTGCGTGATAGCGTTGGATTTTGATGAAGACGGAGACCAGGATCTTTTTGTGGGCAACCGATCATTGCCACAAGTTTATGGCATGCCACCACGGCATTTGTTGCTGGAAAATGATGGCATTGGCAATTTTGAAGAAGTAGCCAAGGAGAAAGCACCTGAATTCAACCTTTTGGGCATGGTAACTGCTGCACGCTGGACCGACATTACAGGCGACGGACATCCGGAGTTAATTGTCGTAAGTGAATGGCGCCCGCCGCATGTATTCCAGACTAATCAGGGAGTATTGAGCTTGATGAAAACAAATCTCGATCAATATTCCGGCTGGTACTATGCCATGGAAACCGCAGACCTGGATGGCGATGGCGATCAGGATTTAGTGCTGGGCAACAGAGGAGAAAATTTTTACCTGAGCGGTAGCAGAGAGGCTCCAATACGTTTTTGGATCAATGATTTTGACGGTAATGGCGTGATAGACAAAATCATGACCAGAAAGGTGGGTGGAAAAGATATGCCGGTACCGATGAAAAAAGAGTTGACCGGTCAGATACCCAGTTTGAAAAAGAAATCACTCAAACACGTGGATTATGCCCAAAAGTCCATCCAGGATTTATTTCCCAAGGAGGTGTTGAAAAAATCGGTAGTCATGGACGGCAACTATTTTGCCACTTCAATTGCCTTGAACAAAGGGAATGGGCAGTTTGAAATGGTTGCATTACCCAAAGAAGTGCAATTTTCCAGTGTGAACGCGATTTGGTGTGGCGATGTGAATCAGGACGGAGCGACAGATCTGGTTATGGCAGGCAATGATTCGGGCTTTATGCCTCAGTTTTCCAAACTGGATGCCAGTTTTGGCCACACCTTGTTGAATGATGGCAAGAGTAATTTTAACTGGATACCCGCAAAATCATCCGGCTTTTTCCATGTCGGCGAAGCGCGAAGTCTGAATCTGATTAAGATCAAGGGAGTTAATCATGTACTTTTAACAGAGAATGGGAAAGCTGCTCAATTGTTTCAATTACAATAAATTCTCTCCGAAAGTAGTTTGGGCGCATGAATCTTATTTTTCTAAATCTAAAAACGTTATGCAATATTCAAACCTTATCTCGTTCTGTAAACTTCTTCTAAGTTTTTGCTTTTCTCTATTATTTTTGCAGGATTCCAATGCTCAAGCAGCCCTTGAGAAAGGCTATTATCTGTCTCAGCCAGATAGTGTCAAGGTTGAAGGGTATTTTCATTTGAAGGAATATACTTTTGGAACCATAGATTTTTACCTCTCGGAAAAGAAGGACAAAGTCAAGGTACTTCGCCCTGAAGATATCTGTCTGATTGCTACTGATAAAGGATCGGTTTTGTTACCCTTAATGGCGACCGATGGTGCAAAATCAATTTTCATTCAACGAATCATTGCTGCCGGTGCAAATCTTTACGAGGGTAAAATGGATAAAGCAGATGTTTACTTTATCAATACAGATACCAAACCTGACATCCTTAAAGTAAACAAAACTTCTCCGCAAGCATTCTTAAGCGCGTATTTAGGAGAAAAATGCGCTCCTTCTACCCCCATCCGTTACCATAAATCCGAACTAGTTGGCGCCCTGAACAAGTACGGGAAGTGTATGGGGTATCCGGTAATTAAGCCGTCAAAAAAGCCATTTATGCTCAATGTTTCAATCGGACTGAATGGCACATATTATAATGAGCCGCTTAAAACGTCCGGACTATTTGACTTTCCTGTCAAGAATGTAGAAGGTTATATCCTGGGCGGCGATATCAGAATTGGTATTTTAAGGAATTTTTTTCTGAGAATTGGTTTTTCCAGGACAGAAATAAATATAAAAAATTCCAGTGGAATGGTTGCTGACTATCTAATTCAAGGGCAATCAATTGTTATTAAAAATCCGTACGATTTTTCTTATTACATCAATGAATTACCATTTGAATTGGTTTGGTATATGAACAAGGG
>DLXL01000425.1 GCA_003448025.1 Saprospirales bacterium
GGGTTGGGCCGAATTCTATTAATTCTCCAAGGTACATAAACGCAGTGTAGTCAGCCACCCGTTGTGCCTGCTGCATGTTGTGGGTAACAATCACCTGGGTAAACCGCCCTTTGAGTTTGAGCATGAGCGATTCAATTTTTGCTGTGGATATGGGGTCAAGAGCGGAACAAGGCTCATCCAGCAGGATAATTTCCGGTTCAACGGCTATCGCTCTGGCAATACAAAGTCGCTGCTGCTGCCCCCCGCTGAGATCCAACGCTGATTTATCCAGGTCATCCTTGACTTCTTCCCAAAGGAAACTATCCATTAAACTTTCCTGAACCCGTTGCTTAACCTGCTTTTTGTCGTGTAAATTATTGATTATTAAACCATAGGCAACATTTTCTTCAATAGATTTCGGAAATGGATTTGGCTTTTGGAATACCATGCCTACTCGCCTGCGGATATGTACCGGATTGGTATTACCATGAAGAATATTGATGTCGTCTATATGTATTTTGCCGTGTATCCGGGCTTGAGGGTTCAAATCATGCATTCGGTTCATACAGCGGAGCAGGGTGCTTTTTCCGCATCCTGAAGGCCCTATCAAAGCTGTAATTGCCCCTTCTGGTATTTCCAGGGAAATATTTTTAAGCGCTTGCTTGGCTCCAAAAAACAGGGTTAGATCCTGCACGATGATCTTACTTTTTTCCTTGGTCATATTTGGATCTGATTCTGATAGCCATGAAATTAAGTACAAACACCAGTGCTAACAAGGTTAACGCCGTAGCAAACGCCAGGGGTCTCACGGTTTCAATAGCATGATGTTGGGTGGAAAGAATGTACAGGTGGTAAGGCAGTGCCATAAATTCATCTAACAGGGAACCGGGAATGTAACGGGTATAAAATGCAACTCCGGTAAATAAAATTGGGGCCGTTTCTCCGGCCGCCCTGGAAAGTGCCAGTATAACCCCGGTTAGCACACCCGGGATGGCGGCAGGCAACACCACTGTTTTTACGGTTTCCCAACGGGTAGCACCTAAAGCCAAAGCGCCTTCGCGCATTATCCGGGGAACATTGCGCAGCGCTTCCTCACTGGTAGCTATGATAGAAGGCAGGGTCAACAATCCAAGTGTGCACCCGGCTGCCAGCACAGACAAACCCATACCCATGAATTGTACAAAAATGGTGAGGCCAAATAAGCCGTAAACAATACTGGGTATCCCTGCCAAATTCCGGATGGAGGCACGTATAGCACGGGTGATCCAGTGAACCGGAGCGTATTCCTGCAGGTATATGGCACTTCCAATACCAATGGGCGTTGCCACCAGGGTTGAAACCAGGGTTGCCAGTGTGGTGCCAAAAATAGCTGGGAAAATCCCGCCCGCAATCATGCCGTTTCGGGGAGCTGCTGAAAGGAACTCCCAGGAAATAACCGGAATTCCTTCCATACCCAATGCTATCCAAATCAGGACGAGTACTGCCAGCACCAGGAAGGTGGCGAGGCCGATAAGGGCAATCCCGATATGCTGAATCCAGGTTTTTATCATACATCGTTCTATTGCCCTTTGCCCCGGTAACGGGCGGCAAGGTTTTCTACCATTAAATTAATCAAAAAAGTAATCAGGAACAACACCAACGCACAAACAAATAATGCGTAGTAATGTGGTGTATAAAAGGGAACTTCTCCCATTTCAATGGCAATGGTGGCAGTAAGCGTTCTAACCGGATCGAAAAAACCGCCGGGCATCGCTGTTGCATTGCCGGTAGCCATTAAAACAGTCATGGTCTCTCCCAATGCTCGCCCCATCCCTAACATGATGGCCACCAGTATCCCGGACCGGCAGGCAGGAATAGTCACTTTAACCATGGTTTCCCATCGATTGGCGCCAAGGGCATAACTGGCTTCTTTGTAATGGGAGGGTACGGAATGAATGGCGTCTTCCATGACCGTGATCAGGGTTGGCAAAGCCATAATGGCTAATAAAATGGACCCATTGAGTGCATTAATGCCATTGGTAACGGAAAAACCTTGCGATATAGCCGGACCAATGATCACGATTCCCAGAAATCCAATCACCACAGATGGTACTGCTGCCAACATTTCAATGGCAGGCTTTATAATGTTTCTCCATTTGGGTGTAGCTATTTCAGATAAAAACAAGGCTGTGCCCAAGCCAACAGGTATTGCCAATAACATGGCCCCGGTGGTTACCATCAATGTGCTGTACAGCATAGCGCCCAAGCCAAACTGAGGCGCCGAAAAAGCGGAAGGATTCCAGGGGCTGTCGGAAAAAAACTCCGGTAGCGAAATTTTGGAGAAGGCTTGCGCGCTGTTGCCTAAAAGCATCAGAAAAATGCCGGCCAGTGTCAGCACAGAAATCAGGGCAGAAAATTTTAATAAATTCGCCCAAATGGCATCCCAAAAGAGGCGGTCCTTCATTGCGGAAAAGTGTTTTTGGGAACAGGCAGGTATCCGTTTTTCTTCAGGATGGCCTGCCCGGCTTCACTTTTTTCAAAGTCAAAAAAAGCTTGGGTTTCGTGGTCAGGCTTTCCATTGGTAAACTGATATAAAGGGCGCACCAAAGGGTACAAGCCCGCCTGAACCGCCTGGGCGTCTAATGGGGAAACTGTAAGCGCATTGCGGTCTGGTTTGGTGCTAACCACTTTGATGCCCTTGCGTAAGATGCCGTGCTCATCGGTTATGTACCCTAGTCCTATGTAACCGATCGCGTTTCGGTCAGATTTAACCGCTTCCAGGATTTGTGCGTTGCCATTCATCTGCTTCATCCCTGAGGAATAATCAGCACCAATAATTTTTTCCCGGAAATAAATGTAAGTGCCGGAATTACTCTGCCTGCCATACAATGATAAGGAGCATACTTTACCGTTCCTGTCTGTCCAAACCTGTGTTTTACCTGAAAAGATTTGTCCCAGTTCCTCGATCGTCAGACTATCCATGGCTAGTTCCGGATGACAAACGATGGCCAGTGCGTCGTAGGCAAATATATTGGTATGAATGTCAATACCTCGCTCTTTGGCCAAGGCTTCCTCGTATGCGTTCAAACCGCGGGAAGAATTGGCCACATCGGTATGTCCGTTGAATAACCCGGCAATGCCTACGCCACTGCCGCCTCCGGTGACACAGAGCGAAACATTCGGATTGGTTTCCATATAAGTTTCTGCCAATTGCAGCACGAGATTGACCTCGGTATCGGAGCCTTTGATGGAAATGGAAGGGAGAGGCTGTTGGCGTATGCAGCCGGTTGCCAGGAGCGTGATTAAGCTTGACCACCAAATCCAGGATATCCTTTTCATTTGGATGGTAAGGTATTTCGAGTGCCCGAAACCAAACCGATTGGGAAATTTACGTTTAGGTTAAGTTTAGGTGTGGTGAGGGTTAATTTGCTTTGGATAATAATTGCTGAATTTTTTCCCAACGCACCATTTTGAAGTTTTGTCTCTGCAATTTGCCCTGATCATAATTATATCCGTCTTGTGCCAAAAACATGCCTTGCGGGAAGGCCGGGCCTAAGTTTGCCTGAATCACTTCAATGCCGTCCGTTTCCTCTATTCCATCGAAAAGAGGGCCATCAGTCACTTTAAAGCTGGATAAATATTGATTCGGCGGCTATCGATCAAAAACCGCATATGTAAAATTGCCTTGTGACCTGGC
>DLXL01000263.1 GCA_003448025.1 Saprospirales bacterium
ATCGTGACGACGTTGCCCAAGGCGAAGGATCTCCGCCCGGTGGTGGAGAAGCTGGTGACGCTCGCCAAGCGCGGCGGGCTGCACGCCCGGCGCATGGCCATCGCCCAGATCGGCGATGAGGTGCAGGTCAGGATGGCCGGGTTGGCAATCAGGGCGTTCGGTGCTGCTGCATCGTTCTGCACGATGGTGCTCGAGGTAGACGTACAACCGTTTTGGGTATTGGTAACCAGCAGGGTGTAGGTGCCCGCCAGGTTAACGGTGGGGTTGAGGGTATTGCCACCGCTCACAATGTTGCCGCCGTTGGAAGCAGTCCACTGATAGGTGAAGTTTGGCCCGGTGGAGGCTGTGCCGCTGAGCACCATGGTTGGTGTAACACAGTTCAGCGTAGACGCTGGGCCGGCATTGGCCAGTGGTGGAACGATATCCTGAGGAACCACAACGGAAAGTGTGGCAGAGCACTGGTTGGCATTGTTTACCAACAGCAACTGGTAAGTACCAGGAGCATTTACGGTAGGTTGCAGCGTGCCCTGGCCGCCGATGATGCTACCGGGGCTTGGACCCGTCCAGGTGTAGTTGAACGTTGGGCCGGAGCTGGATGATGTGGCATCGATGGTTACACTGGGCACCACGCAAGTAAGCGTAGCCGGCGGCTGGAAACCCGTGATCGGAATATTCAGATCGGCCGTTACGGTGGTGGAAGCGGTGGCAGTACAGCCGTTGGTGGTATTGGTTACCAACAGATTATAATCGCCTACAGAGCCGGCGGTTGTATTAATGGTATTCGTCGGGCCGGTAATTGTACCGTTGGAGGTGGTCCATTGGTAAGTGAAGTTAGGACCGGTGCTGCTGCCTGTACCGTTGAGTGCGGTGGTATTCATGGTACAGGTAAGTTGGGAAGGCGGTACAATTAGCGCGTTAGGGTCTGTTACATCCTCATTAATATTCACCGAAGCGGTGGAAGTACAACCGTTGAAGGTATTGGTAACGGTGATGATATAGGTACCCGGATCGTTCACATTGGGGTTCCAGGAGTTTTGTCCGGAAACGATATTACCGCCAATGGTAGACCAGGATGGCACAAGCAATGGGTCATTAGGCGCCGGAACAGGCCCGATGTTCAGATCCGGAATCACACAGTTTAGTATAGCCGGATTACCGGCGGGTGCTGGTGGATTGATTTGATTGCTGTTAACCGTTACGGAAGCCGAAGAGGTACAACCTGTATTGGTATTGGTAATCAACAGCGTGTATGTACCAGGAGCATTAACGGTAGGGGTCAATGTGTTTTGTCCGGAAACAAAGTTCCCTCCAATGGTGGACCAATTTAAGACGAAATTAGTATCCGAAGAAGATCCAAGCCCATTTAGTACGATCTGTGGGAAGGTACAGGTTATCAGATTGGGGGCTGCTATGACCGTTGTGGGGGGTGGATTTTGGACAATAGCCAAACTGGTATTGGTTGCACATATGGTGGCGCCACTAACCGTTACAGAATAGGTGCCCGGATTAACCACCTTAATCGGATTTCCGGTCATCCCATTCGACCAGTTGTATTGGGGGAGATTTCCTCCAGACACTGTTAATGTAGAAGTATCCCCTGGGCAAAATGGTGTACTGGTTATGCTAATAGTTGGTGTGGGTTTTAATCCTACGGTAACGCTTCCTGTCCCGGTACACCCGAAGAAATTCGTAACAGTTACCGTATATGTACCTGGCTGCGTAACGATATTGGTAATACCATTTACATTATTAGACCACTGGTATTGGCTAAATCCACCTACTACCCGTAGCGTATCACGGTCGCCAACACAAATTGCCGGAGCGGTCATGCTAATCGGGAATGGCTGAACTTCACCATTTTGAATTCCGATCAAGCCTGTACCTGTACATCCAAAGGCATTGGTTACCGTAACCTCCCATAACCCTGGTTCAAAGATCACCGTGCTTTGAGTGGTATCCCCATTAGGCCACTGATAGCTTGACCATTGCTGATTCACCTGGATAGTGGAGGTATCACCTTCCGGACACATGACTGATGGGCCCGAAATGGTAGGTACCACAGGCGGGCTCTGTGGGACATTGATCACATCAACAAATGGACAACCCAATTCATCATATACGGTTAGCGAGTAAGTACCCGGTTCAAAAATGGTATAAGGTGTAAGCTGACCGCCTGGATTATCAGGGTTCCAGTTATAGTTGGGAAAATCGTAATTGGGATTCAGTGGGTTGTTTTGTACCACAACATTGAGATCAACCCAGCCATTTTGACACAAGGGCTGGCCTTGAATATCAATATTGCCGTAAAAGAAAGTACCTGGCTGGTCATAGGTATTTTCCCAGTGATTTTGTTCGCATCCAGTTCCAGAAGGATCCCATTCCCAGGCGCCTGGAGGCACTACGGTGATTTTATGGGCTATTTCACCATTGTTCCAGGTAGCAATATAAGGATCCAATTGACCCGTGAACAAATATCTGACAAATGCAGCAAGTTCTATTGTTTTTGTTGCACAGTTTACCGTTGCTACTGTAATCGGATTGCAGTGACCTAAAGCGATATCCAAGGCAATCTGATCATTTACAGCGCTTAGTACATGAGGTTGATTATTGGATGGTGTTCCATTGGCAGGACCGCCATTGTTCACGGGATCACCGTTCGCTAACGAAAGGTGAGGGATGACAAAAAGCGCGAACATTAGGATTAAAGAAAGAAAAGTAGAGCGTTTTGTCATAACAGTAAGCGTTTTAAAAGGGGAGAGTAGTTCAAAAACAAGAGATACAGTCAACGGCAAAAACGCTGACTGACATGGCATAAAAAATCAGAGGCCAAAAATAATCTTTTTTTTATTTTCATTTTGCCAAATGCTTAAAACAATTCTTAGGAAACGCAATCCATTCGCCTGTTTAAGCATCAAGGATGTATGCGTAGGGCGACAAACGGGATATCTGGCAAAACGATACCTGCAGACCAAAACCGCACCTCTGAACAAGTTGATTCCCTACTGGCCTTCCCAAAAGTTAACAGTTCGGTTAATAGGTTCTTCCAGTGATAAAAACGTTTCGGTTCTTTGCACACCTTCAATCTTCTGAATTTTATCTTGCAACACTTGGCGCAAGTGATTTGTATCTTTGCACACGATTTTGCAAAGCAAGCCATAAGTGCCGGTGGTATAATTAGCCGAAACAAGCTCCGGAATAGTACGCAAATAGCTGGTTACAACTTCGTATGCCGAGCTTTTATCGAGGTAAATTCCAATAAAGGCAGTGACATCATACCCGAGTTTGTGATAATCCAGATTCAAACTGGAACCTTTGACTATGCCCAGGTCCTCCATTTTTTTCATCCGAACATGAATGGTACCACTGGAAACAAATAACTGCTTGGCAATATCTGTGTAGGCCATTTTGCCATCTTCAACCAGTTTGGCAAGGATTTGCCGGTCCAGATCGTCTAATTTTGCGAGCTCCGAATTTTGCATATTGGCGGTAAAACGATGAGATTAATAAAAAACTTGAAACGAAATTACATAACATTTGAAAATTCGGCAATTTTTTAACGAAAATAGCCTTAACCATAGACAGTGGTTAAAAGGATCAAAA
>DLXL01000113.1:0-5706 GCA_003448025.1 Saprospirales bacterium
ATGTTTCCCGGGGCTACCAACGATGTGGGGCTAGCGCCACAGGGGGTTCGGGGGGGGCTCTATATGTCTCCCAGGGCAACCGACGATGTGGGGCTAGCGCCCCAGGGGGCCGGGGGCGCCAGGTAGCATCTCTATGTTTCCCGGGCTACTTGTTGATAATCATATACTTGTTTTATTTTTTTCAATTGCACTGATCGTGGGCATCTGCGCCTTGCTGACGTTTAGGAGAAATGGGCGTAGATGCATTGATGGCAGAATATTTATGATGACGTAACAACCAAGCTCCACTTCATTCAAAAATTCTAGCCTTAAACCTCCCGCACCTAAATCTAAGTTTATCCGAATACAATACTCCCGGGAGTTTGCTTTGTTCTCTGATCTTAAAATGAAGATCAAATTCTCCTTCTGCAATTTTACTCTTTTGGTCAACTTTTGTTACGTGAACATAACTATTTTCTGATAAATCAATATCCCAAGAAGCATCAGTATAGTCATCAATCGAACGGATATATATCGCGTAATTTTTTATATGGTTATTGACATAAGCGTTTTCGTTTAAAATTTTTTGTACTCCTAGATTATATGGATTAAATTTCACACTCACTCTCTCTCTTAAATTGGCCCAATATTCTAAATCGACCCAACTGGTATCGACATAGTTAGCAATTTGCAAATAATATTCACCCGAAGGAAGTCTGCTGATTGAATTGTTGCCTACCCACTCAATCTCACCTTGGTCAGGCACAGACTTGATTGCATTAGAATGCCCATGCCATGAAAATGAGTCACGTCTAATGACATACTTGCGCAAATCAGGAGAATTAGCGTTGATTACAATCAGAGAATCTCTGTCACAAGTTTCCGTACACAAGTTGATATCCCTGCAATCATCTTGGCATCTAGGCAAGAATAATACTGCTGTGATTAAGATTAATATTTTTTTCATTGCTTAAAGAATTTAAAAAGAGGGCGTCTGTTCCCACGAACAGATGCCCCCTTAAGGTTTATAGATTATTGGATAACAACTTTTATAACCTCATTTAAACCTTCACCACTGACCCAAAATAGGTACAGGCCTGGGGATAGGTTTAGCCCCTCAATCTTAATCCTGCCTGATTCTTCCTCTCTAAAAAAGGATGTTGAAATTTCAGAACCCAGCAAGTTGAAACATTTAATTTCTTCAATATGATCAACATCAGGACCAACAATATTAATTCCACTGGTTGCAGGATTCGGGATAGCCTGGAAATGGGTGAGAAGTTGTTTGTTTCCATCCCATGAATTAGGTTCACTTCGGTCACATACTGTGTTAGGCAGGCCGCACTTGTACATCCTTGTGGAAGTAGTTGTCAAGCCATTGCTACTTGTTACAGTCACTCGGAGATAAAAAGTGCAAGTCGTAATGGTTAAGGTCACATTTGACGATGTGCCAATTATTTGACTGTTTGTAAAATTTGGGTTAGTACTAAAGCGCCATTCGTATTGATATGGCCCAACACCACAATTAACAGACGGAATTAATCCAAAAGGCTCAATGCAGCTTCCTTGAATAATCGTAGATGAAAATGTGTGTGTCTCGCCCAAACAGATTGGCCCTATAGATGTTTTTTCAATAAAGACTGAGAATTGAGGATCTGGGTTGTTATTGGCACTTTCACAGAATGCACCTCTAATCTGTTGGGCATTGTTCCGTGTGCCAACATTCCCGGTCGCTATTCCTCCAAAAAGAACATCAGGGTTTGAAAAATTGGGAATTCGTGTATTGCTACCTGCATTGTTTGCCATTATGGTATTCCTTCCATTGCTCATATTTTTCCCAAACGGGCAAGTGGTTCCGTCTGCCTCGCTGCTGTGCCGACAGCCAAATTGATGACCCACCTCATGTGCTAAAGTAAATCTGGCTGGGTCAATATTTGCTACCTGGGTTATACAAAATTTATTCGTAGAAAATGGATCCAGTGAATTCGATATCCCAAAAATTGAAAATGTGCCCTGTAGTCCAAAAACAGGTCCAGTATAATTATTGTTGGTTAATAGGACTACTACGTCAGCGCCATAGGTAGCCATCAAGTTTTGTGCAGTTACACTGTTGGTGATTGAATTTAAATCTTCCTCGATTTTAAAATCAATAAATTGATTGGTTGACCAGGCGAACTCTGGAGTGTAGTTAATAGCAGTAATCCTTACTCTTTTATTCGGGATATCACTGTTGAAGAATGCCAAATTTATATTGTTTCCTTCGACGAAAAGAAACCAGTCTGTAAATATTCCCCAAGTTGTTGATAACCAATTGTTAGCTTCCGGTGTCCTCAGCAATAAAACATCAAGGGTAGCCGGACCGCAATCTCCTTCACAAAAGTCAACATCTCTCGGGACAACCTGCTCTGCTTCATTGCCGCAATTAGCTGAGTTTCCGTCCATTAAATTTCTTTCAGTCAAAAGCCCCATGTCTTCCCCAAAGGGAGTAAGTACAAAAAGCCTGTTCACTAGGTCAATTGTGCCTCCAATCCCTTCCGGCGTAAAGTACAAAGTTACATACCCTCCGTTGCCTGATGCGAGAATGGAAAAATGCTGAGGGTCGTCAAATACAGCATTTTGTACTTCAAAAGTTAACGGACTACCATTATTCACTCCCGGGATTGTGATATCTATGCCTCCATTCTGTCCGATTGTAGATAAGGACGAAAACTGAACAAACATTAAGTTCCCAACATGAGGGGCGGTTGAGGCATAGTTAAGCACTTTAGCTTGTGCATCATCCAATGTTGAAGGTTGAGAAATAATCGAAAAAAGTGTAGATTGTGTGAATGCCCGGGATGATCCTAATACAATCATTAGCAGAATCATAACCGCAGTGACATTTGGCTTGCTTCTAAATACTTGTTTCATAAATTTGATAAAATAAGTGAAATTGTCCTGATTGACGCATTCGGACTTGCGATGTACTTGCTTTTTTTAAGTGGTGCTGTCTATCAATTTCCCCACAGATGATCTGAAAAATCAAAACAGACGACTTTTTTAGCCAACCCAAAGCTGGTCAGCAAGTACTATTACCATTTTTAATTTCTGCAATCTAAGGTTTCACGCAACTCCCCATATATTTTCCATTGCGTAAAAATCCGCTTTTTCACTACTTTTCTGCAATACACCTGTTGCTTAAACCCAACCCATCTGCCTTCACGCAACTGCTTCACAAATAATAAGAGTAAGTATTTGTACTCATACATTTTTTCAGATCGTAAAAATAGGCCATACCCACAAAATTCCAAATATTCCACCGGAGATTTTATGTTAAACACCCATCCACTTGCTCGCTCAGCCCCCCTACCGCCCCCCACCGTACCCTGCCAGGGTGCTTCTGGAAAGGGAAGACCGCGCGGGATGGGAAAATGACAAGTCCATTTCTGAGCTACGCTCGTACAGCTCTGGCATCTTTACCAAACATCACATTTTCAAGTGGTTATGGATGCTTATGCGCTGTAAAGATGCCAGAGGTGCTCAGTGGGGTATTCCCGGCTGGCCGTTGAAACGGGCGGTTACAAGAGGTTAGATGCGCTCAGGTTTTGCCGCGATACGGCAGGGGGCCTTTTCATGTCTCCCGGGCTACCGACGTTATGGGGCTAGCGCCCCGGGCGGGAAAGCAGTGCAGCATTCACTGTGTATTATTCAAGTAGGTCGCGTAACCTGGATAATTCCTCGGTTGTGATAAAATTAGTGTAGCCTTTTCTCGCCAAGCCTTTTATCAGCGTTCTGTCGCCTGTCCATAATTTTATACCCAAAAATTCAGCAAGTGTCACAAAAGCAATATCATCCATATCAATTTCCCGAACGAGATTGGCGGCTTTCACCCAATACTCAAATGGTATCAGCGCTTCATTGGTAAAAGTCAGGCAACGACGAATTTCACTCTGGTAAAAAGCGATGTTTATTTTCTTCCCACCATTGCTTGTTGGCTTCGCGTGCTAATTTGTCAACGTCTTCCTGCTTCGCTTTACTGTCTTTGGTGGCCTCTTTATAAAGCAGGTAGTTGACCAAGCGCTGTACCCCTTCGAGATCAATCGACGCCGGAAGGGTGATAACTATTTGGTTGTCAATCCGCTAAATCGTCATTTTAAAACATTTTCATGCAAATATAAGCGATTTTCAAAGCAATTCCAAGCAAGAGGTAGCGCAGGAATCCAAACGCCATGATAAAGGTAAAAAGTCCCTTTTCCGTTGCCTCCAACTTTTTTGCTGACAGGACTCATTACCCGCTCTTGCTACCCTCCACTTTCCAACCTACTTTTCCTCAGCAACCTCACCCCGAACAGGAAGAAAGGCAAGGGCAGCAAGGCAAAAAAATACGCGCCGCCAAATCCTCTTTTCACCACCAGTTCCGCGGGGTTGTCCGGGTAGTACCAACATGGAAACGTGGCTCCCACCGTCCACTCCCGGATCTCTTTTTCGCGTTGTTTTCTGCCGCCCATTTGCAGGAAGGAATCCGGATCGTATCCTGAACCATACACGGTTTTGCCCTGATGCCCGAACCTCAGGGCCAGGGTAATGGAATAGTTTTGATCGGTTCCCTGTCTTTTGGCCTGCTGGCTGGCGTTGTTATTGGTGGTTACCTCCATGTGACGGCCAATAATGGTTCCGCGGGTTTGCGTCCAGCGGGTCAGGATTTGCCAATCCTTCCAGGCCATGGCGGCAAAAATCAGCCAAAACCCGATGGGCATCATCCACAAAAAGGTCAGGGCAGCGGCTTTCCTCGGGCCCTCCGGGCCTGCTTTCAGGAGCCACCTGAAAAGTATCCAGGCCAACAGGGTAGCAGCCATCCAGAGCAGCAGTACCAAAGCCGCATCGTTGATGCCGATGGAGCCTATCCGCATTTTCACCGGTACAGGCCGGGGCTCCAGCGTGATGCTTGCCTGATCCCAATGTTCGCTATTGTGGTTAAAATCCGCCAGTCGCATGCGGACAGACAAGGCATCTCCTTTGGCTTCGCTGAACGTAAACAGGTGCAGGCTGACGCGTTTTTCCGCGCCTGCCGGTAGTGCCAGGTAATGGCGCAGTGTGCCTGCGTCGTGATCCACTTCGGCGCTGTCCAGGCCCTCTGTGTCGGCCAGAAAGCCGGCGGCGCCCCAATCCACCTCCAGAAAAACCGGCGTTCCACCTTCGTTGCCGGTATTGCGCAACACCAGATCAAACACTACGATATCGGAACTTAGAGGGTTTGGGTTGCGCGGCGCAATGGTGGAGCTGGAAAAATCGGGACCCGCCAGGCAGGGCCCGGCGATGAGGAGTAGTAATAATACTGGGTAATATTTGGATGGCGTCATAGGGCGAAGGTAATAGGGGAGTGTTTTCAACTGAAAAAAGTAGGTGGACTATTGCACGGTACATGGCAATTTGGTTTCCAAATCTATAAGGTTTTGGGAAACATATGGTTTGTACACAAGTCATATCTGGCTATCAAAGCTAACGGGAATCACATCTATCATCTTGTAACCGCTCGTTTCAACGAGCGGCCGGGAATACCCCACTAATCACATCTATCATCTTTGCAGAGCATCAGCATCCATAACCTCTTGAAGATGTGATGTTTTGTAAAGATGATAGATGTGATCAGTGGGTCGGCTTTTGCCCGCTGTTAAAACAGCGGGTTACAAGATGATAGATGTGATTCCAGATTGCCTTAACATCCACTTATAACTTGTGTACATACCG
>DLXL01000113.1:5906-6179 GCA_003448025.1 Saprospirales bacterium
TTTGGGAAACCTTATAGGTCTGAAAACTAAATCGGCAAACGACATGATCGAATTGATTCCCCGCCTACCACTTCCCCCCAATAAAATAAATGCCCCCGTCGCTCCCTTTTTCATACAAAATGCCCAACCGCTTGCGGCTCAGCAACGCCATATCCGAATAGGCGGCCTCTCCGGGCACCACGGTTTTTCCAGCCGACCAGCTACGGCCCCCGTCGGTGCTGCTGCGGAGACTGAGGTTCTCGCGGCGCGTTTCTGAATTGGGGTTCAAAAACC
>DLXL01000113.1:6287-9520 GCA_003448025.1 Saprospirales bacterium
CGGCGCGTTTCTGAACTGGGGTTCAAAAACAGCAGGCGCGGCTTCCTGCGGTCAAAAACCGTCAGCATCGTGCCCTGACAAACCGGGTCTACCAGATCCGGGTGACTGGCCGCGTTTTGCCAGGTGGCGCCGCCATCGGAACTCCAGGCCTGAATGCGCCGCCTGGGCTGCCCTGCCTGGTTCCGGCAATTGATCAGCAATCCGCCTCCCGGAATTTCAGCGGCAATGGCTTCGTTCGAACCCGGCACGGGCACAGAGCCCCCCAGCTGAAAGGTTTTTCCATGATCATCGGTGTAAAAACCGTGCGAATAACAGTTTCCCCAGTTCGATTTGGGCGGCCCCTCGGTATGGTTGGCGGCCACGAATATCCTGCCGCGATAGGGCTTTTGTGTGAGCTGAATGGCATGACCAGGCGTATTGGCATAGCCGCGCCAGGCGGCGGCATCGTGGTACGGAGGGCTTCCGGGCCGATGTGTTTGCCGGGTGATGTTGACGGGCGCCGACCAGCTTTGGCCGCCATCGGTGGAGCTGATGAACCAGACCTCGCGCAGCCCCCGGCCCTGCATTACCTCGTGTTCAGTGGCATTGCCTGTGTTGTAAAACAGGAAGATCCGGCCTTTCGGATAGGCAGGGTCGAGCAGGTCCAGCACCGGCGCACAATTGCTCGCCTGCAGACTGTCGGAATCTACCAGTACCCGGATCTCGCTCCAGGTTTTTCCGCCGTTCCGACTGGTTTTCATTACAATATCCACGTTGCCAAAATCCCGGCAGTTGTTTTTCCGGCCTTCTGCAAAGGCCAGGAGCCGCCCGTCGGGCAACGCCAGCAGGGCCGGTATCCGGTAGCAGGCATAGCCATCGGCGCCCAGGGGGAATACCGGAACGGGCGTCTGTGCTATGGATGGAAGGGAGAGAACCAGGATGATAAAACTGTTACAAAGGAAACTTCGTAGCTGGTCGGCGTTGGCTGAAATATGGGAAGTGCGAATCATGATAGAGCAAAGGTAGTTGCCAACTCAAAAATTAGCATTCAGCTTCTTTGCCCTTGCCTGCGATGGCGGAAAAGGTGAATACAGGTATTTGTTTTTTTCGCTTCAAATCCTATCTTTGACAGCAAAATATTGGGCTATATGAACATCAAAGATTTGCTCTTCTACGGTTTTTTGACCTGGCTCATTCCGTATGGGATTTCGTTCCTGTTTTTCAAGCCAGGTGGGGAATTGGCTGTCTCTTATGACCTGTTCAAATCTATCATGATCGTGGTCGCTTCGATCACAGGTTCTTATTGCCTGTTCCGCTATTTCAAGTCAGTAAATCAGAATTATGTAAAGGAGGGCCTCGTCGTGGGGGTGGCATGGTTTGCGCTCAACATTGTACTGGATGTAGTGGCGCTGCTTCCGATCATGAAGGTTTCCTTCGGCGAATACTTCATCTCCATCGGGTTGCGGTACCTTATCATTCCCGTGTTTGCCTACACAGTTGGTGCTATGCTAAACCAAAAACGCCATGGAATCCAATGAATTGGAAACTTATCGCCAACAATTGAAGCACCTTGGTGAAGGGGGTGACCTGCGTTCCATCGGCATAAGCAATGCCATTGCGACACTGACAGACGGGCAGGAGAAGTTTGACGAACTTTTCCGCTGCCTGTTTTCCCCAGACAGAAAAACGGTGATGCGGGCAGCAGACGCCGTTGAAAAGGTAAGCATTATACAACCAGATTTTTTGCAAAAACATGCCCCGGAAATACTCCGCCTTTGTCGGGATGCGGAGCAAATGGAATTGAAATGGCATCTTGCGTTGCTTCTCGCCCGTGTGCGGTGGAGCAAAAACGACCTGCAAACAGTCAGAATTTGGCTGGTTAATCGGGCAGCAGATCCTTCCGAAAGTAAAATTGTGCGGGTTAATGCGCTGCAAGGTCTTTCTGCGTTGCTGGAGCAGGACGCCAATAGAGGTCAGTTCCTAACATTGCTCGATCAGGTGGAATCAGAAAACATCCCATCTCTTAATGCCCGGATAAAGCGGTTGCGCTGAAAATATGCCTGGAATATTACTGCTATTGTATTTTGAGCACCCCAATAAAGTGGTTTTTGAAATAGCTTTGCCACAGGTATCTTCCTGTACAGCCAGCTCAAAGCATTCATCTACATGTACTCCTTTCGATCACCATCTATCAGGAGCATAGCGGGCATTTTGTCTGTTTTGCTTCTCCTGCTTTTCCCTTTTTCCCGCACACAGGCACAAATCGGACTCTGGTCTGAGGTTTCTTTCCGAAGTATTCCGGATCAGGCAAAGCCGGTTCCCGAACTCCCATCCTTAGAAAAAGGAGCGCTGTTTCAATTGAATATCTCCGGAATGCAAGCGCGTTGCGCTGCCGCTCCGGGGGAATTTTCGGTGGCGGCAGCCGACGCTACAATTGTATCGTTGCCGCTTCCGGATGGCAGCTTTCAGACATTCCAAATCCTGGAAAGCCCTCTGATGGAACCTGCCCTGGCAGCCCGGTATCCGGAAATTAAAACCTATTTGCTGAAAGGTATTGACGACCCCCTTGCGCGTGGACGCATGTCGGTGAGTCCGGAAGAATGTGGCGCTTATTTTACCTCCCATCAGTTTGATCAGGAGGTGATGATCCGCAAGGTGTTTAAAGACGATCCGTTCACCTATCTGACCTATTGGGCAAAAGATCATCCGGAGCAGACGGTGAGTTGCATGAGAGATAACTCCCTGGATTAACGCGAAGACGCAGAACGTTTGCTGAAAGCCGGCCCCAATGAAACGGGCGATGTATTGCGGGTATTCAGGCTTGCCATGACGATTCCCGGAGCTGTTTCAGAAGCTTATGGCTGGGATACCAAAACGAAAGCCATGTCGGCCCTGGTGGCTTTTTTAGGCCAGCTCAACCATATTTATGAGCGCGATCTTACGGTTCGGTTCGTGCTGCCCGAAGAGCAGGATAAACTGGTATTTGTGGATGCCGATACCGATCCATTCACGGCTACAGGCGGAGGAGAGGCGGCCAATGAAAATCTAATGGTCATCAACCAGTTGATTGGCCTGGAAGGCTATGATGTGGGGCTGATTTTTGTGACCGGGGGCTGCTGTGCGGCCGGCAAACCAGTAGTATGCAGTGATTATAAAGCCAGGAATATTTCTGCTTATTGGAGTCTGACAGTTACGGCCCACGAGAAAAGGCACAAACAAGACGCCTATCAAACAAGTAACAACACACAACCCAC
>DLXL01000271.1:0-2700 GCA_003448025.1 Saprospirales bacterium
CTCGGCGTGACCGGCTCGGGCAAAACCTTCACCATGGCCAATGTGATTGCCCAGCTGAACCGCCCTACCCTCGTATTAACACACAATAAAACCCTTACAGCCCAGCTTTACGGCGAACTCCAAAGCTTTTTCCCCGACAATGCCGTAGAGTACTTCGTATCCTATTACGATTATTACCAACCGGAAGCCTACTTGTCGGTGACCGACACCTATATTGAGAAGGATCTCCAGATAAACGAGCTGGTTGACAAGTTGCGGCTTCGCGCTACGAGTACGCTGTTATCAGGCCGGAGGGATATCATCATTGTGGCTTCGGTTTCCTGTATTTACGGCATGGGCAATCCGGATGATTTCAAAACCGGGATTATCCGATTAACCAAGGGCATGAAATACGCCAAGACGCAGTTCCTTTATGCCTTAACGGACAGCCTGTACTCCAGAACAGAAACTGATTTTTCCCGGGGCACCTTCCGGGTGCGCGGTGACACTGTAGATATCCACTTGCCTTATGCTGATACCGGGTATCGTATAATCTTCTTTGGCGACGAAATTGAAGCCATAGAAGTACTCGAAATCAGCTCCGGGCGACGTATAGAGGCTGTGGAGGCGGCCGCTATCTTTCCTGCAAATCTTTATGTGGCGCCTAAAGACCGGTTGACCCAGATCATCCATGAGATTCAGGACGAGATGTCGGCCCAGGAAAAGTATCTCATTTCAGAAGGTAAACCTTTGGAGGCCCGGCGAATTCGGGAACGCACCAGTTTTGACCTGGAAATGATCAGAGAATTGGGTTATTGTTCAGGTATCGAGAATTATTCCCGCTTTTTTGACCGAAGAAAACCTGGCACCCGGCCATTCTGCCTGCTGGATTATTTCCCGGATGATTATCTGATGATCGTTGACGAAAGCCATGTGACCATTCCACAGGTAAGGGGCATGTGGGGTGGAGACCGCGCCCGGAAACAATCCCTGGTTAATTTTGGTTTCCGGCTGCCATCCGCTATGGATAACCGTCCGCTCAATTTTGATGAATTTGAGGGATTGATCAACCAGGTCATTTTTGTGAGCGCCACCCCGGCCGATTATGAGCTGGAAAAAACAGAAGGTGTGGTGGTGGAACAATTGGTTCGCCCAACTGGTCTGCTGGATCCACCCATTGATGTGCGTCCATCCCTGAACCAGATTGACGACCTGGTAGAAGAAATCCAGAAACGTGTTGATGCAGGGGAACGGGCGCTGGTGACCACGCTCACCAAGCGCATGGCAGAAGAACTTGCCAATTATTTCGCTAAAATAGGAATCCGGTGCCGCTACATTCACTCGGAAGTAGAAACCCTCGAAAGGGTGGAAATACTCCGGGATTTGCGTTTGGGTGAATTTGACGTACTGATCGGGGTGAATCTGCTCCGGGAAGGCCTGGATTTGCCGGAGGTCTCCCTGGTAGCCATTCTGGATGCCGATAAAGAAGGATTCCTGCGCAATGCGCGCTCCCTTACCCAAACGGCAGGCCGCGCAGCCCGAAACTCCAATGGACTGGTGATCTTCTATGCCGACAAGGTAACGGATGCCATGCGCCATACCATTGACGAGACTAACCGCAGAAGAAGCATTCAGATAGCCTACAATGAAGCACGCGGTATTACGCCTACAACCGTGACTAAAACCCGGGAGCAAATATTGGCAACCAAGAGTATATTGGACATCCGAGGTGTGGAGGCTCCCAAATATTATGTGGAAAAAGATGACCTCAGCCTGGCAGCCGAGCCAGTTGTAGCAATGGCCAATAGAAGTCAGCTGGAAAAAATGATTGCTGAATCAGAAAAGAAAATGAAAGCTGCAGCCAAAGACCTTGACTTCATTAGCGCAGCTCAATATCGGGACGAGATGAACGCGCTCAAAAAGCAGTTGGGAGAACGCTATGGCTGGCATGAGGGTTAATTCCCCATACTATCCTTTGGTTTTACCCTGGGAATCACTTCTGCACGAAGATAAACGATCTGACGGCCATTTGGGCGCGAATTATCATAAAAAACAATACCTGGTGTACTAAGTCCGATCTTGCCGCGGGTGTCGAATTCCACACGTATAGCTACCGTTTCTCCGGGCATAACCGGGTAGGCAGGGCGGCGCAACACAGTACAATCACAGGAAGCCTTTGCATCACGTATCTGGTATGGCCGATTCCCCGTATTGGTGACAAGGAAAGAATCAATGATGATCTCCCCTTCTTCAACCTTGCCCAACTGAAGGGTGTCCTGTTTAAACCGTACGGTTGTACGGTCATCGTTAGACTCCTGTTTCTTCAATAATTGAAGCTTGACAAACTGAAGGGCGCGTTCCTGCTTGTCTTTATCAAGTTGCAAGAAGGATTGTGCCACTTCCCGATCCAGACTGGAGCCCTGGTAACGCATATATTCCAGCAGTTGAAGTTTTTGCTCCACCGTAAGCGTATCCAGATAGGGCCGCAATTCGCCAATGGACTGCGCCTGGAAAGTACTGCAGACAGCAAAAAAAAGGATCAAAGCGCTAAACCAGTTTTTCCAGTGTAATTTCATAAGGACACAAAGGTATGGGCAATGGCACGAATACACAATGGCACCAAAGCGCTAAGATTATTCACACTAAGAGGGTGTCTCAAAAGTAATTTTTACCGCAGAGGCGCAGAGAGCTTGACAGTCAATTATTTACACCTCTGCGTCT
>DLXL01000271.1:2846-3016 GCA_003448025.1 Saprospirales bacterium
CTCCGCCTCTGCGGTAAAATCAAATATGACTTTTGAGACAGTCTCTTAGTGCCTTCGTGTTTTAGCGCCTTTGTATTTTCTTCACTTTGTGCCTTCTCCTCCTTCAGCCCTTTAGAACAAAAAAAAAGGCACCCCGGATGGGATGCCTTTACAAGTGCGGAAAGCGGGAG
>DLXL01000568.1:0-250 GCA_003448025.1 Saprospirales bacterium
TTTTGCCCTCGTCGGGTATCAAATCCTCAACCCGGGGGCGTGTTGGCTTTTTCTTTTTCATTGTCAAAGTTGATTGTTTTTTTGATTCTAACTTTGACACACTTTTCTGAACACCCTCCATCCAAACGGTTTTCAGGACATTATGCTCTTTATTTTTCGATAGACAAAAACTTAAGCAAATGAGAAGAATCATTTTTCTCATGAGAAAGTGACCAAAGCAACGTCAGCCCTTCAAACCCCTCAAACCCCG
>DLXL01000568.1:424-1890 GCA_003448025.1 Saprospirales bacterium
CCCGCCGCTACATCTTCGCCAGCCTCACAGCCCGGGTACCTGTTCCATCCAGCTGTAAGCTGAGGAAATAAACACCTGAAGGCCATGTAGTGCCGGCAGGAATGGAAAGGTTTTGATCGCCGGAACCCAGGCTGCCGAGCTGACCATTGCTGAGGGTTTTACCCAGGGCATCCGTTATTTGGTAGCGGGCATCCTGTACGCCGGTTGGTAAATATAAGGAAACAGATACTTCATCTGTGAACGGATTTGGATAAACCTGCGGGTTTAGTTCGGTAAACGCCCATGGAGTTACCGTTGACACCGATGCTTCGTAATCCAGGTAATTTTTCAGCAATGCCTGGATTACAGGCGCCAGCGCCCAGGAGTTCTTTTTGGCATCGTTATTCAGCACGGTAATGCTGATGTCTTTGGCCGGGAAATAATAGGTGATGCCACTATAACCAATATCCCCGCCATGTCCGTACCCGGTGAGTCCCCAGAACTTGCGTTCCATGATACCCAGTCCGTAGCGGCCGTTATTGGGCATGGTACTGGCTACAGTTGTTTTTGCCTCATTCATGATATCAACGCTGTGCAGGTCGCCGCGCAGGAAAGCCCTGTTCCAAACAGCAATGTCTATGGCTGTGCCATAATAACCGCCAATAGGGCCGGCAGACGACCGGAAAGAATGCCATTGGGAATAGAAGCCATGCGCATCTGAGCTGCTGTTATTAGCAGGGTTATAGACCCATAAATGCGCAATATCTGCAGGATTGGGATCGAAAGGCGGCAAAAGAAGGGAGGGCAGTTGCAAAGGTTCAAAAAAGCGATTGGTAAATTCAGTGCGATAACTTTCTCCAGTTACTGCCTCAATAATCAATCCCAGCAGTGCATAGTTGGTATTGCTGTACGACCAACTGGTTCCGGGCTGGAATAGCGGAGGGTTCATATAATTTTGCACCAGATTGCTGAGCGACCAGATAGAATCCAGATCAGCCTTTACGGCGGCGTCCCAGGCCGGATTGGTGATTACATCATACAATCCACTTTGGTGGCGCAGCAGCTGACGAATAGTAATATTTGGATTCACGTATGGAAACGGCGGCAGCCATTTCGACACACTATCGTCCAGATGCAGCAGGCCTTCATCTGCCAGTTGGAGGATGCAGGCTGCAGTAATAGTTTTGGTAATACTGCCAATGGCATAAGCATAATCCGGGGTTACACTATCCAAAGGGAATGTAGATGAAATACCATACGCGCCGTTCCAGATAGAATCGTTGTTGAACTGAACGGCAGCACTCAGGGATTTGACGCCCAATGAATTGCGCTGGTTTTGCAGGGTTTGTTGAAAAGCTGCAGCCAGTTCGGGAGGAACACCCTGGCCATGAACCGGGATATGCCAAACGGAAAGCAACAGCATGCAAATGGCTAGTGGTAATTTGTACATGTGTTTTTTGTTTGAGTGGATTTTTTAGTTTTAGTAC
>DLXL01000568.1:2021-2177 GCA_003448025.1 Saprospirales bacterium
GGATAAAAATTAAAAATTCCACGGTGTTAATAGATTAAATACAGCACAAAATTCATCTGCCACACACCGCACTTCTGGTAAAAATGCGAACCCTGATTTGTCTTCCACGGGCAAACCTCGTAGGTCTTAAACCCGTAGGTTTTAAAAACCTACGAG
>DLXL01000568.1:2321-8218 GCA_003448025.1 Saprospirales bacterium
GGTTTTAAAAACCTACGAGGTTTAGGAATAATCCCACTGATCCAAATACCTCAATACCGATGTTTCCGACAAATTCAAATGGTCCTGCAAAAACGCGCTGGGCGACTGGCGCACCACGGCCTTGAAATCTTTCAAAAAATGACTTTGATCGTAGTAATCCAGCTGACCGGCCACCTCCCGTATTTGCCCCTTGAAACGCGGATCCAGCAGATACATGGAAGCTTTTTTAACCCTTATGATTCGGGCATATTGCTTGGGAGAGAACCCGATATGCTGACGGAAAAGGAGTTCTATATACCTCCTGCTGGTCCGGAAACTTCCACTTAACTGATCCATGCTCACTACCCCGTTTTGCCGGAAAATTTGTTGTACAACATGCATTACAAAAGGGTTTTCTCCACTTAAGTCTTTAAACTGTTCCAGGAAAAAATCGTTGAGCAAAGTAACCGCCTGAGGTATTTCTCTACATCCGGCCACGCGCTCGCGCAATTCTCTGAAGGCTGGCCGAGCACTCACGCTTCCCATATCTAATGCTGCATCGTTCAGCTGCCAGGCGGGCAGTTTAAACAATAAATGAGGCGTCCAGGGGTAAAACTTAACACAGAACAGCATTGAACCTGCTTCCATCTCAAAGGTAAACCGACCAGAGACTTGTCCAATAACTCCCGTATCCGATGCGGCGCTCCAACGACTACTCCCATTGAACTGTGGCATGTGTACGGCATTGGCCAATACAAAAAACATCTCCGGGTAGCCATCAGGCACCAATTCCAACGATTCCTTTGTATTACTGCCACATATCAGCCAATAACTCCTGATATATTGCCTCAGCGCCGGATGCGGCATGTATGGTTCGAATTGCAGCATTTTTGGGATATAAAGAGTTGTTTTTTTACCGCAGAGACGCAAAGGGGCAGAGGATTTTACCGCAGAGGCACAGAGGCGCAGAGGTTTTATCGTAGAGGTGCAGAGGTTTTTACCGCAGAGGCACAGAGTCGCAGAGGTTTTTTACGCTGAGGAGAAAAGGCCCAAAAACCCTTGGAATCCCAAACCCTGGCCACTTCAAACCCTTCTAAGCGCTTCCACCGGATTATCCAGTGCTGCCTTTATGCTTTGCGCCCCTACCGTGAGCAAAGCCAGGCACAGGGTAATACCCAGCGAGAACAGGAAAATGCCTGCGCCCATATGGAACCGATAGGCATAATCATTCAACCAGTTGTTCATGGCCCACCAGGCTACCGGCGCTGCCAATACAAAGGCAATCAGAATCAAGCGAATATACTCCTTTCCAAACAGCCAAAGTATACCCGGAACATTGGCGCCCAACGTTTTGCGGATGCCTACCTCCTTGCGTTTGCGGGTAACCATAAAGGTTGAAAGCCCATATAGGCCCAGACACCCCACAAAAACGGCAATGCCCGCGAAAGTGCGTACCAGGCGCATAATCATGGTTTCTGTGGCCATGAAGTCGCCCAACCGCTCATCCATGAATGTTTGTTCATAAAAATGATCCGGAAATTGCGCTTCCCAAACTTCCCTGATTTGAGCCAATGCGGGCGCCGGATTACCCGAAACCAATTGAACCGCACAGGTTGCATATCCTTCAGAGCGCGTACTCATGGATATAGCTGCAATGGGTTCAGCCAGCGACCAATTGTGGTAATCCTTGATAACTCCCACTATTGCAGCTTTTTCTGTACCAATCACCACCTGTTTGTTTAAAACATCTTCAGGGGATGCCAGATTGAGTTTTTTCACAAAGGTTTCATTCACCAAAAACTCCCGTGTAGTATCGCAGGGTTGCAGGTTGCGACCAGCTACCAGCGTTAACCCAAAGGTTTCCAGATATTTTTCATCAACAGGTTTATCATTGGCCAGCCAGGGCTCAACATCCGACCTGTTTTCCCATTGCACCCCTTGAAAATTATTGGAACTTGAGGCCGGAGGCTGATAACAGAGGGATACAGAAGATACCCCTGAAATTTTAGACAATTGCTGTTGGAGGGATTTCATTTTGGCCTTATCCGGCAATTCCAGCGTAACCACCGTGTCCGGACGAAACCCCCAGTCGGCATCCTGCGCAAACTGCATTTGAGCGGTTACCACCAGCGCCCCGATGATGAGTACCTGTGAGATGGAGAACTGGGTAGTTACCAATATTTTACGCAAAGAAATGCCGCCACGTGACGCATTTTCCAGACTGCCTTTGATAGCAGTAACCGGATTAAATCTGGATTGCATAAAAGCGGGATAAGCGCCTGCCAAAAAGGTTAACAGCAGCCCCATCGCTCCGGCGAAAACCAACAGGTTGGCCAATAACGCTCCCTCCATTTTAAGGTCTTCCTCCAGCCAGGTATTGAGCTGCGGAAGCGCCATCCAGGCCATACCAAATCCAAGAATCAAGGCAGCGCTAACTACCAGGCCGGTTTCTGCCATAAATTGCCAGAACAACTGGCGTTGTGTACTTCCCAGCGATTTCCGAACGCCTACTTCTCTGCCCCGATGAAGGGCCTGAGCAGTGGCCATATTTACAAAGTTGACGCAGGCCGTTACCAGCAGAAAAATGCCAATGAGCCCCAGGGCCCACAGGAATTTTTTATCCATGCCAAAACCATATTCCATGTCGGAATGCATCTCCAGCATGGGCATTACCTTGTATTGAAACAGGTCTTTGGATTCCGGGTGGGGGTGACTTTGCCTGAATTGCAACATTACCTGATCCAGCTCCCGGATGTTATGTCCGGCCTTTACCACGCCCAAACAATAATTCTCTCCCCTTGCGCCCGACCAGGACGTAAGGCTTCCGGCCACATCCGGATGACTTTTCAAGGTAGCCCATGAAGCCAGAATATTGTGATGGTAATCTGTGTTGGCGGGCAAATCGCGCACAATACCTATTACCTTCAGGTTGTCTTCATTATTAACCCGGATCACTTTCCCCAGCGGATCGGCGGAGCCGAAATATTTACGGGCCATGGATGCGGAGAGTACCACTGTATTGGGTTCGTTCAGTCCGGTGTAATGGCCCTGAACCAGTGGCAAATCCAGGATTTCGAAGTAATCCGGTTCAACCCAGGCGAAGTGCGACTTTTCCTTGTATTTATCCATACCGCCCTGGGCATTGATTACACTAACCAACACTTCATCCTGAGCGGAACGCATGGCTACTTTTTCCAGCAAAGCACATTCCAACCGAAGGGCATCTGCCATCGGACTGGGTGCGCCGGAAAAAGGAAAAGTACTTTCTGTTTTGATGTCCATAACCACCTGAAAAATTCGATCTGCCTTACTGTGGTAGGTATCAAAACTGGTGTGGTGACGCAGGAAAATGAAAATCAGCAAACAACAGGCAATACTCAGCCCCAAGCCCAATATATTGAGCAGGGTATATTCGCGTTGTTTCGACAACTTACGCAGGGCCAGACGCAGGTAATTGACAATCATTTTGGTAGGGATAGCTTAATTCTTTAGTTGTTTGAATACTGCATCAGTAATTGTGCCCGAATGATAAAAATTTGATTGTCAACAAATTAAAACGAAGCATGCTTTTTAAAAATGTTCGATTTCGGACGCACATGTGCGTGCACGGACGGTAGACGGCTTACGGTGGACGACTCATTATCAGAACTTCTGATCCGACTACATGGCCGTTAGCCGTAGACCGTCCACCGTAAGCCGTCTCTTTTACAAGTCCGTTACATCCTTTTACCAGAAAAGTCAGGTGACCGCGGAATCAGCCCCTACTTTTGTGCCATTCATTTTTCAACAAACAATTTAGCTATGAAGGACCGTTTTAACAAGTTGTTTTTCCTGCTGGGCATGTTGCTCTCCGGATACCTGGCCCAGGCTCAGGAACCCTTCTCCCAATGCACAGCGGCATTTTTGAACAAAAAAATGGTGGTTGATGAATACTCCCCCACCGGAAAATGCAGCCTTCCCCAAAACGCAACGGGTACACTCACCGTTTGCACCGCCGATTTATCGCCCGAGCGCAGCGTTCCGCTGGAAAAAATCAGGTTCAAAATTGCCCTGAAAAAACAACAGGCCAATACCCTGATCATGTTTTCAGAGATGACTTACAAAGAAGTGAACATCGAAAAGGTACTCACCCAATGCCAGCCCGGAGATAACATTGTGCTCATGACCCTGGATAATCGTTATTCCCTGCCCCACCACGAGATTTTGGTGTTGGAAAACGGGCAATGAATGAGTGAGTTGGGAGGCCCGGATTAGTTTCAGACCTATAAAGCTTTCGAAAACCTACGGTAGGTACACAAGTTTAGAGGACGGGCAAGTATGGTCGCCCATGGACCCAAAGCCGCATCGCGGCGACATTTTAGTAGTAAAAGTTGATGTCCATAATTATCAGAACGGCGTAGCCGTGACATTGTCAAAATGTCACGGCTACGCCGTTCTGCCATAATAAGAATACCATACCACCATTTGAGCCACCAAAATGTCACGGCTACGCCGTTTTCGCTATGAATGAAAGGATCGATCCAAAACACCTATTCAACTTGTGTACATACCGTAGGTTTCCAAAACCTACGAGGTCTAAAGCCAAATTATCCAGTAGCATGAGCCAATAAAAGCCATCAAAAGACTTGAATTGCCCTCCTAAATACCTTTCCACAAACTTTTTTCCATTTTTTTTCAAACCTATTTGGAAAATTAGTTCAAGAGTTTCTACCTTTGCGTCCGCTTTCGGAAAGAGGTGCACAAAATTAAGTTTTGTTTAGGCTCTTCCAAAAGCACGAAATTGAAATTTTAAAGTACTTACGAGGTAATGAATCAGAAAATTCGCATTAAACTCCGGTCTTACGATTACAACTTGGTAGATAAGTCTACTGAGAAGATCGTAAAAACTGTGCGTGCGAGTGGAGCCGTTGTAACTGGCCCGATTCCGCTGCCCACTGAGAAAGAAGTGTTCACAGTCCTGCGTTCTCCGCACGTGAACAAGAAAGCTCGGGAGCAGTTCCAGTTGCGCACCCACAAGCGCTTGATTGAAATCTACACACCGACTCAAAAGACGGTGGACGCTCTCTCCAAGTTGGAACTGCCGAGCGGCGTTGACATTCAAGTCAAGCTTACCTAACGCATTATCTGATTCTAATTGTTTGTGGTTTCCGGTAGTGGTCAAAGTGTTCCGGTTTTTCCGAATAACTGCCACTTCCGTAAGCGGTTCCGCAAAACGGAAAATCGCTTTTCGTGTATCTGCACGACCGGGCTCCACGCCAACTTAACATAAGTCGTTCAACACATAAAATTCTGACGAACGTGAACGGTCTGATTGGCAAAAAACTAGGTATGACCAGCGTCTACGACACCAACGGTAAAAACGTTGCTGTGACGATTATTGAAGCTGGCCCTTGCACTGTAACACAGGTGCGTACCGAAGACAAGGACGGCTACAAAGCCCTCCAGCTGGCTTACGGCGATCGTAAAGCCAAAAACACTCCTAAGCCCCTTATGGGCCATTTCAAAGCCGCTGGCCTTGAAGAGCCACTTCACAAAGTGCTCGAATTCCGCGATATGAACGTAGCGAAAAACCTCGGAGAAGAGGTTACCGTAACGGATGTGTTCGTAGAAGGCGACAAAGTAAGCGTGGTTGGCACCTCTAAAGGTAAAGGCTTCCAGGGCGTAGTTAAACGTCACGGCTTCGGCGGTGTCATGCAACAAACGCACGGTCAGCATAACCGCCTTCGCGCTCCGGGTTCATTGGGTAACTCCTCTACCGGCGCTAAAGTAATGAAGGGTATGCGCATGGGTGGTCACATGGGTGTGGATCGGGTTAAAGTTCGCCGCCTTCAGGTGGTGAAGATCTTCCCGGATCAAAACCTCATCCTGGTAAAAGGCGCTGTTCCTGGTCACAAGGGAGCATACGTAATCATTGAAAA
>DLXL01000568.1:8260-23766 GCA_003448025.1 Saprospirales bacterium
GTGAAGATCTTCCCTGATCAAAACCTCATCTTTGTAAAAGGAGCTGTTCCTGTTCACAAGGTAGCATACGTAATCATTGAAAAATAACTCTTGACCTTTAATTTCTTGAGGAAATGAAAGTTTCGGTCTATAACATTAAAGGCGAAGACACCGGCCGCAAAGTTGAACTGCCGGCAGAGATCTTCGGAATCGAGCCACACCAGCATAGTGTATGGCTTGACGTGAAGCGCTATCTCGCAGCTCAACGCCAGGGTACTCATAAATCCAAGGAGCGCAGTGAAATGAGCGGCTCTACGCGTAAACTGCACAAGCAAAAAGGCACAGGCGGTTCACGTAAAGGCGACATTAACAACCCGCTCTATCGTGGTGGTGGCCGTGTATTCGGTCCGCGCCCACGTAACTACGACATAGATGTAAATGCAAAAGTTAAGCGCCTCGCCCGTCGTAGCGCCCTTTCTGCAAAAGCCGCTGAAGGCGTAATCTATGTAGTGGAAGACTTCTCTTTCGAAGCGCCAAAAACATCTGCTTTCATAGATATCCTGCGCAGCCTGAATGTAGACGGCAAAAAGCCGCTTACCGTTCTGCCAGCTTATGATCAGATCCTGTACAAGTCTTGTCGCAACATCGACCGCGCAGCTATCGCTCCGGCCAGCGACTTGAGCACGTACCAGATCCTCAACGCAGGCGCTCTGGTGATCGCTGAAAGCGCTATCGTAAAGATCAAAGAAAACTGCGAATAACATACGTTGAACCTTGGCTCTGATCCAGCATCAAAGCCAACCGCCAACAGTCAATTGTACAAAAAATGGCTAAGCAAATTTTGATCAAGCCCGTTATCACGGAAAAATCTACCAAACTCGCCGACAAGCGTGATACGTATGCTTTCGTGGTAAAGAAGGACGCCAATAAACTGGAGATCGGCGCTGCGGTTGAAAAAATGTTCAACGTAAGCGTAAAAGGAGTGAACACGGCTGTAATGCCGGGCAAACCCAAAGCACGCAGCAGCAAAACAGCCATCGTCCGCGGTTCCAAAAGCAGCTACAAAAAAGCTTATGTAACCCTGGCGCCAGGCGAAAGAATCGATTTCTTCGGAGACGAACAATCATTGTAAAACGAGCAACAGGATCTAATCCTATCACTCAAATATCATCACTGACATAAAAAATGGCAGTTAAGAAATTCAATCCGCTTACGCCTGGCCAACGCTTTCGCGTAGCGGTTTCCAGAGATGAATTGACAAAGGGCGCTAAACCCGAAAAGTCCTTGCTGACAACGTTCGGCACAACGGGTGGTCGCAATTCGGATGGTCGTCGTACCATGCGTCAACGCGGCGGTGGTCACAAACGTCGCTACCGTTTCATTGATTTCAAGCGCGACAAACAAGGTCAGGCTACGGTAAATTCTATTCAATACGATCCTTACCGCAGCGCCTATATCGCCCTGGTTACATATGCCGACGGCGAAAAGGCATACATCCTGGCTCCAAAGGGTATGGAAGTTGGGCAAGTGATAGAATCCGGTCGTGGAGCTGCTCCTGAAAACGGAAACTGTCTCTACCTCGCCGAAGTGCCACTCGGTGCTATCCTGCACAATATCGAATTGCAACCCGGCCAGGGCGGCAAACTCGTTCGCAGTGCCGGTGTTAGCGCAGTGATGATGGGTCGCGAAGATCGTCATGCGGTATTGCGCATGCCTTCCGGTGAAGTTCGTCGTATCCTGCTTACTTGCCGTGCAACCATCGGTACAGTAGGTAACGCCGACCACAACCTGGAAATCATGGGTAAAGCAGGCCGTAACCGTTGGAAAGGCTGGCGCCCACGTGTTCGTCCAGTAGTGATGAACCCCGTAGATCACCCGATGGGTGGTGGCGAAGGTCGCGCTTCCGGTGGTCACCCACGTACCCGTAAAGGCTTCAAGTCTAAAGGCGCTAAGACGCGTAGCAAGACTAAAGCTTCTAACGCGCTCATCATTAGCCGCAAATCGAAATAACATTCGGAACGGCTAATAACTCAACCATAAACATCAACGCATCAAACATAATTGTATGCCGCGTTCACTTAAAAAAGGCCCTTATATCCACCACTCGCTGTTGGCTAAGGTCGAAAAAGCAAAGCAGAGCAATCGCAAACAGGTAATTAAAACCTGGAGCCGCTCTTCGATGATTATCCCTGATATGGTGGGCGAAACCATCGCAGTGCATAACGGCAAAACCTTCGTTCCGGTATTCGTTACCGAAAACATGGTTGGTCATAAACTCGGAGAATTCTCTCCTACGCGTAACTTCCGTGGTCACGGAGGCAACAGAAAATAAACTTTGACTTTAGATATAGGATTCCGGACATTAGACCTTAATTGTCCAACGTCCAACAGTCCAACAGTCCAACGTCTTTAACAATGGAAGCAGTAGCAAAACTGAGAAACGTCCCAATGTCACCACGCAAAATGCGTTTGGTAGTGGACAATATTCGCGGCAAAAAAGTGGTGGATGCCTTGGGCATCTTGCGCTACACCAACAAAGAAGCAGCTATCTGGCTGGAGAAACTGGTGCTGTCTGCCGTAAGCAACTGGGAGCAGAAAACTGATCAGGTAGGCGGAGCCGACGAGTTTGATCTGGTGATCAAAACCGCGTTCGTTGATCCGGGTTCTATCATCTATCGCTTCCTTCCGGCGCCACAAGGCCGCGCATACCGCGTTCGTAAGCGTCGCAACCACGTAACCATCGTAGTTGAAAATCGCGTAGCCCTCGAAGGAGAAGCATAAGCGACTGAAATTCAATCATTTGTACCATCTCTCATTCAGACAAGATAATGGGTCAAAAAGCAAATCCGATCGGTAACCGTCTAGGCATCATCCGTGGTTGGGACTCCAACTGGTACGCCGATAAAGATTACGGTCTTAAAGTAGTAGAGGATGAAAAAATCCGCGCCTACCTCCGTGCACGTCGTCCAAAAACAGCTACGGCCGATCCACGTGACCGCAACAAACCAGTGCAAAACGGTATCAGCCGTATTGCTATCGAGCGCACCATGCGCCGTGTTACCGTAACCATCCACACCAGCCGTCCCGGTATTATTATCGGTAAAGGTGGTAAAGAGGTTGACCTGATTAAAGAAGAATTGAAGCTCCTCACAGGAAAAGATATCCAGATTAACATCTTCGAGATCCGCAAGCCTGAATTGGATGCCAATATAGTAGGCGAACAAATCGCCAAGCAAATCGAAGCCCGTATCAACCACCGTCGTGCCATTAAAGGCGCTATCCAGGGCACTATGCGTGCTGGTGGAGAAGGTATCAAAGTTCGTATCAGCGGACGTGTTGGTGGCGCGGAGATTGCCCGTACGGAAGAATACAAAGAAGGACGTACTCCTTTGCACACCTTCCGCGCGGATATTGATTACGCTTTGGTAGAAGCTCAAACCGTATACGGTAAGATCGGTATCAAAGTATGGCTCTTTAAAGGCGAAGTACTCCAGAAGCGTGAACTGACTCCGTTCGCAGCGGCAGAAGGCACAGGTGGTGATCGTCGTGATGAGCGTCGTGACGATCGTCGCGGAGGTGATGATCGTCGCGGAGGTGGAGATCGTCGCGATCGTCGCGAAGGCGGCGGCGGCGGTGACCGTCGAGGCGGAGGTGGAGATCGCCGCGGAGGTGGAGATCGCCGCGGAGGTGGCGGCGGTGGTCGCCGATAAACAACCATAAAAAAAGGAGCCTCATTAAACGTGAACTCCTTGGTATTCAAACATTGATTGACAGGCTTTTAAATTCATCCAGACGATGTTACAGCCCAAGCGTCAGAAATATCGCAAACAGCACAAAGGCCGCAACAGCGGTATTGCTTTCAAAGGCAGTTCGATTTCATTCGGCTCCTTTGCTCTCAAATCCCTGGAGTACGGCCGTTTAACGAGCCGTCAGATCGAAGCGGCACGTATCGCACTTACCCGTAACATGAAACGTGAGGGTAAGGTTTGGATCCGCGTATTCCCGGATAAACCCCTTACGGCCAAGCCAGCCGAGGTACGTATGGGTAAGGGTAAAGGTGCAGTGGATCATTACGTTGCAGAAATTCAACCAGGCCGTATTATCTTCGAAATCGAAGGTGTTAGCCCTGAAATTGCCCATGCTTCCCTTCGTTTGGGCGCTCAAAAGCTCCCGGTGCTTTGCAAAACCGTAACGCGCCACGACTACGAAGGATAAATTGACCACAATAGCACATTAAATACCATGGCAAAGGAAATATTGAACCTCGTTGATATGACTGACGACCAGCTCCTGAGTGAACTGGCCAGTGCAGAACAGGAGTATCAGCAACTGAAGTTCGACCATGCGGCCAAAGGCATTGGCAACCCAATGGAAATCCGTGAACTGCGTCGCAATGTTGCACGTATCCTCACAGAAGGCCGTCGCCGCGAAATCGCAGCCATGAGCGCTGAAGAACTCGAATTGCGCAGCAAACTTCGCGCCCGTCGCCGCAGAAACCGTTGAATCAGTTTTCAACAACACACATTGCACAACTAATTACATCTCGATAGATGGAAGCAGTAGAAAGAAAACTTCGCAAACAAAAAACAGGGGTTGTGGTATCCACTAAAATGGATAAAACCATCACTGTAAAAGTCGAACGCCGACTTATGCACCCGCTTTATGGAAAATTCGTAAAGCGTTCCAAGAAGTTCTTCGCACACGACGAAGAGAACACTTGCAACGCGGGTGATGTGGTTCGTATCATGGAAACCCGTCCGCTCAGCAAAATGAAACGCTGGCGCCTGGTCGAAATCGTTGAAAGAGCGAAGTAAATAACCACGGCATGCGGCTTACGGCCTACGGCTCACGGCACACGGTTTAAACCACCGTCCACCGTCCACCGTCTACCGTCAACCGTCAACCGTCAACCGAATAAAAAGTCATGATTCAACAAGAGTCTCGATTGAATGTGGCCGATAACTCCGGCGCGAAAGAAGTGCTCTGCATCCGTGTGCTGGGCCACACCCGCCAACGCTATGCTGGCGTAGGCGACAAAATTGTTGTGTCTGTAAAGGATGCATCTTCCAGCGGCGCAATCAAAAAGGGCACGGTTTCTAAAGCAGTTATCGTGCGTACCCGCAAAGAGCTTCGCCGCAAGGATGGTTCATACATCCGTTTCGACGATAATGCGGTGGTGCTGCTAAACGCCTCTGACGAGCCGCGCGGCACCCGTATCTTCGGCCCGGTAGCTCGTGAATTGCGCGATAAGGATTACATGCGTATTGTATCCCTTGCCCCGGAAGTGCTCTAAATACTCATAAATTCAACCATTCTTGAAATGGCTACGAAGAAAAATTCTGTAAAACGCTTTGCGCCAAAACTACATATCCGGAAAGGAGACAATGTAGTGGTTATTTCTGGCGACGATAAGGGAAAGAAGGGCGAAGTCCTTCAGGTCTTTCCTGACCTAAACCGCGCTATTGTGCAGGGCGTTCGCATTGTAAAAAAACACGTAAAGGCTACTCAAACGGAGTCTGGCGGTATCCAGGAAATGGAAGCCAGCATTCATGTTTCGAACCTCTCTCACGTGGATCCTAAAAGCGGCGAAGCAACGCGCATTGGCCGCCGTGAAGAAAAAGGTGAGCGCGTACGCTTTTCTAAAAAATCCGGTAACGTCATTAAGTAATGAAATACGTACCTCGTCTTAAGACAAAATATCAGAACGATGTAGTTCCTGCTTTGATGAAGCAATTCAACTACTCCTCTGTGATGCAGGTTCCCCGCATCGAAAAAATCTGCATTAACCAGGGTATTGGTGATGCCACTGGCGACAAGAAGCTTGTGGATAATGCAGCTGCTGAACTCTCCATCATCGTAGGCCAGAAAGCGGTTTCTACGAAGGCAAAGAAATCAGTATCTAACTTTAAACTCCGTGAAGGTATGCCAATCGGCGTTCGGGTAACGCTGCGTGGTGAGCGGATGTATGAGTTCCTGGATCGTTTCCTTAATATCTCACTCCCGCGTGTACGTGACTTCCGTGGGGTGAATGATAAGTCATTCGATGGTCGTGGTAACTATAGCATGGGCATCACGGAACAGATTATCTTCCCTGAAATTGACATCGAAAAGGTGAGCAAAATCATGGGTATGGACATCAGTTTCGTAACCACTGCCAATACGGATGCAGAAGCGTATGCCCTGTTGAAAGAACTGGGTATGCCATTCTACAAAAAATAACTCAGACTCTCATTTTCAACGACATAAAGCAATATGGCAAAGAAATCCGTCATTGCCCGCGAAAATAAACGCAAGCGCATGGTAGCCAAATATGCGGAAATCCGCAAACAGCTTAAAGAAGCTGGCGACTATGATGCACTGGACAAGCTTCCGCGTAACGCCAATCCGATCCGCCTGCACAATCGCTGCCTGCTGACCGGCCGTCCGAAAGGATACATGCGCAAATTCGGTATTTGCCGTGTTAAGTTCCGCGAAATGGCATTGTACGGCAAAATACCAGGCGTAACCAAAGCCTCCTGGTAAGATTCTACTGACCTCCAATTGTGCTTTTTTTATGGGGCATTTGGAAGTCGACCATCCAACAACTATCAACAACTTTAGATAAAATGCACGTCACCGACCCGATAGCAGACTATCTCACCCGCATCCGCAATGCGCAAATGGCGGGGCATCGTATCGTCGAGATTCCAGCTTCGCGTATCAAGAAATCCATGACGGAGATCTTGTATGACCAAGGGTATATTCTCAAGTACACCTTTGAGGAAAAGACGCCGGAAAACAAGCAGGGTCTTATCAAAATTGCCCTGAAATACGATCCGTCTACCAAACAGCCGGTCATCCGTGAACTCGTACGTGTAAGCCGTCCAGGCTTGCGTAAGTTTTCTGGAGCTGGCGATATTCCTCGTATTATCAATGGCTTGGGCATTATGATTGTGTCCACGTCTAAAGGGGTGATGACCGACAAAAAAGCACGCGATCTCAACGTAGGCGGCGAGCTTATTTGTTACATCAGCTAATTTCTACAAGAACTTTAAGAACACTCTGCGATATGTCACGCATTGGAAAATTGCCTATCAGCCTTCCTGCAAAAGTGGAAGTTTCGGTTTCTGCCGACAACACCGTTACGGTGAAGGGCCCAAAGGGTACGCTCAGCCAAAAAATTGACCCTGATATCAAAGTCGGAGTTGAAGACGGCACCCTTACAGTGACCCGCCCAACGGATCAGAAGCGCCACCGCTCCATGCATGGTCTTTACCGCGCACTTATCAACAATATGGTGGTAGGTGTAAGCGAAGGTTACGTTCGCGAAATGGAAGTGATCGGTGTAGGTTACCGTGTTGAGAATCAGGGCAACCTGGTTACTTTCACGATCGGTTATTCTCACCCGGTGATGTTCTACATCCCGTCTGAAATTAAAGTTACCACAGCCATGGAAAAAGGTCAGGCACCTTTGATCCGTCTGGAAGGTATCGACAAAGAACTGCTGGGCCAGGTATGCGCAAAAATGCGTGGCTTCCGTAAGCCTGAGCCATATAAAGGCAAGGGTATTATGTTCAAAGGTGAACAAATTCGTCGCAAAGCAGGTAAAACTGCCGGCGGTAAAAAATAATAAAGTAGTGATGTTCCGCCTGTTTCAGGTTTTAAACAAGATAGGGCGGAACACCATCAACATAACATCAATCGCTATCCCGGCCAGTCATCGGGTTGCCTAAATTGATACTATAACAATGAAACGTACAAAAGAACAAAGCCGTAAACGTATTCACCTCCGTATTCGTAAGAAGGTGAACGGCACAGCAGAGCGCCCACGTTTGAGTGTTTACCGCTCTAACAATGCTATCTATTGCCAGTTGATCAACGATCAGTTGGGTCATACATTGGCTGCGGCTTCTTCTATGGGTATGAAAGGCCCGAACACTGCACAAGCTACTGAAGTAGGCAAGTTGATCGCAGAACGGGCAAAAGCTGCGGGTATCCTGAATGTGGTATTCGACCGCGGCGGATACCTTTACCACGGACGCGTAAAGGCTCTGGCTGACGGCGCTCGTGAAGGAGGGCTTCAATTCTAAACATTGGTTATTCGAGTAATTGGCCGGATTTTAGGCCAATGATCAAATCAACAAATAAAAAAGCTTAGCAACATGGCAAGGCAAGAAAGAGAAAAAGAAGTTTCGCGTACCACGGAAGAGTCCGGCCTCAAGGAAAAACTCGTGGCACTCAACCGCGTAGCTAAAGTTACGAAAGGTGGTCGTACGTTCACCTTCGCTGCAGTAGTAGTGGTTGGAGACGGCAAGGGCACCATTGGCCAGGGACTTGGCAAGGCACGTGAGGTGTCTGAAGCCATCTCCAAGGCTGTAAAGGATGCAGAAAAAAACCTGGTTAAAGTACCCATCCTGAACGGTACCATTCCACACGAAGTGCATGGTAAGTTCGATGCTGGTCGAGTTCTGATCAAGCCAGCTGCGCACGGTACTGGTGTGATTGCAGGCGGCGCTATGCGTGCTGTTCTGGAATCCGTTGGTGTGCATGACTGTCTTGCCAAGTCGCAAGGTTCTGCTAATCCGCACAACGTTGTAAAAGCAACCATTGCTGCTCTTACCAGCCTTCGCAGTCCTGCAGAAGTTGCTCGTCAGCGCGGTATTTCAATGGAAAAACTCTTTAACGGCTAAAGGATTTAAGACATGAGCAAAGTAAATATTACCTTGTTTAGGAGCCCAATCGACAAGCCAAAGCGTCAGAAACAAACGCTTGTGGCCCTGGGTTTCCGTAAAATGAACCAAACTGTTCAACACGAAGTAACCCCTCAACTTGAAGGTATGATTCGTGTGGTTCAGCACCTGGTTAAAGTGGAAAACGTCTGATTTATCCGGCGAAATCAAATTCAACAAAATCTGATTGCAGGTTCACTGCAGTCTGACAATAAAGATAAAAAATGGATCTCTCTAATCTCCGTCCGGCAGAAGGTTCAACCAAGAATGAAAAGCGTATTGGCCGTGGTACTGGCTCTGGCCGTGGCGGCACCTCTACGCGTGGTCACAAAGGGGACAAAGCACGTAGCGGCGCCAAACAAAAGCGTCACTTCGAAGGTGGCCAAACACCTATGCAGCGTCGATTGCCTAAGCGTGGTTTCAAAAATGTAAACCGCGTTGAATATGTGCCACTGAACCTTGGCGCGCTGGAAGCATTGGTACAAAAAACCGGTAACAGCAGCTTCGATGTTGCTTCACTGGTGGCAGCCGGTGTATCCCGTGCTTCCGACAAGATCAAAGTGCTGGGTACTGGTAAGCTTACTTCTAAAGTAACCTTGAAAGTACACGCCGCATCTGCATCCGCAAAAGCCGCCATCGAAGCCCTCGGTGGAAGCATTGAACTCGTTTAAATCCTCTTTCGGTAATGAAATTTTTTACCGTTCTCAAAAATATCTGGAGCATTAAAGAGCTCCGCGATCGTATCCTGTTCACACTGGCTCTTTTGCTGGTATATCGGGCAGGTACATTCATCGTATTACCGGGTGTTGTACCGGCAGCATTAGACCGTGCGGCTCAAAGTCGTAGCGCTAATGACCTGTTGGGCCTGATCAACGTATTCACCGGTGGTGCATTTGACAATGCTGCAATTTTTGCCCTTGGTGTAATGCCTTACATTACGGCATCCATCATTGTGCAGTTGCTTGGCTTTGCAGTTCCATACTTCCAGCGTCTTCAAACGAAAGAAGGTGAAAGTGGTCGCAAGCGTCTGAATCAAATCACGCGTTTCCTGACCGTAGCAATTACCCTGGTTCAGGGTGGTGGTTACCTTCAACTGGTGCGCAGCATTCCTGGCGGTGTATCTCCAGAAGTTCCGGAAGGCCTGTTTTGGTTCTCCAACATCATTATCCTTACCGCTGGTACCATCTTCTGTATGTGGCTGGGTGAGCGAATCACGGATAAAGGCCTTGGTAACGGTACATCCCTGATTATTCAGGCTGGTATCATTGCCCGTCTGCCTTACGCGTTCTCTTTTGAATTCGTTAAACTGTTCGGTGAGAATAAACTTCTGCTCTTCTTTGTTGAACTGGCAGTATTCTTTGTGATTGTTTTGGCAACTATTCTGGTTATCCAGGGTGTTCGTCGTATCCCGATCCAGTTTGCCAAACGAATGGTTGGCCGTTCCGGTGGTGCGGCGCCAACTTCAAGCGCTCGTGATTACCTTCCACTGAAGATCAACTCCGCAGGTGTTATGCCGATCATCTTTGCTCAGGCTTTGATGTTCCTTCCCGCAACAGCCATGCAATACCTCTCCGGAGGAGCCGCAGGCGGTGGTTTGAGTATGTTCTCCGACATCTATTCTTTCGGTTACAATGCACTGTTCTTCACCCTGATCGTAATCTTCACGTATGTATATACGGCGTTGATGATCAATCCGACGAACTATGCTGAATATCTGAAGCGTAATAATGCTTTCATTCCAGGTGTTAAGCCAGGTGAATCTACCTCAGAATATATCGACAATATCATGACCCGGATCACGCTGCCTGGTGCAGTATTCCTCGGCTTGCTCGGTATTCTGCCTTCAATTGCTGCAGTATTTGGTGTGAACCAGCAGTTTGCACTGTTCTTCGGAGGTACTACATTGCTCATTATGGTGGGTGTTGCACTTGATACACTCCAGGTGATTGAAAGCTATCTATTGACTAAAAAATACGACGGTCTGATTAAGTCTGGTCGTATACAAGGCCGTTCCACCACTGGTATCCAGGTTGGACAGCCTCAATAAAGACCATTATGGGCTTGTTTGGAAAAGGATCTGACGGCAGGCAATTTCATTTTAAAACTGCTGCCGAAATTGAGTTGATGCGCAATGCCAACCTGATTGTTTCCAAAACATTGGCGCATGTGGCGAGTATGTTGAAGCCTGGTATTACAGGTAAAACAATTGATAAAGCGGCAGAGGAATTTATTCGGGATCATGGTGGAAGGCCAGCATTCAAAGGATATGGCCCTAAACAAAATCCGTTCCCGGCTTCTTTGTGTGTGTCGTACAATGATATAGTGGTGCACGGAATTCCGGGTAGCCGGGAATTTAAGGAAGGGGATGTGGTTTCTGTAGATTGTGGTGTTGAACTGGAAGGCTTTTACGGTGATGCAGCATTCACCTTCGCTTTTCAAGAGGTTGATGCCAAATCGATGGATTTACTTCAGGTAACTTACGCCTCCTTATATCTGGGTATCGAACAAGCAGTACATGGCAAGAGGGTAGGAGATATTTCAGCAGCCATTCAGGAATATTGTGAAAGACAACATGGTTACGGGGTGGTTCGGGATTTGGTTGGTCACGGAGTGGGAAGATCATTACATGAAGAGCCGGAGGTGCCTAACTACGGAAAACGTGGAAAAGGACCTTTACTTCAGGAAGGATTGACCATTGCCATTGAACCAATGGTGAACATGGGAAAAAAAGAAGTTTATCAAATGGATGATGGTTGGACCATTTTAACCCGGGATAAACTACCCAGCGCACACTTTGAACACTCCGTTGCAGTGATGAAAGGAAAGGCTGATATCCTCTCAGATCACTCCTATATTTTGGATGAAATAAAAAATAATCCAAATTTGCAGGAAGTACTGCCTAAAAGTTAGACCTTTGCACCCCGAAATCAGAAAACGACCATTTCTATGGCAAAAGAAGACATTATCAAACAAGACGGTGTGGTTTCAGAAGCACTTTCGAATGCAAATTTCAAAGTGCAGTTGGAAAACGGGCACATCATCTTGGCAACCATATCCGGTAAAATGCGTATGCACTATATCCGGATATTGCCAGGCGACAAAGTTTCTGTGGAGATGTCGCCTTACGACCTGACAAGGGGACGCATCATTTACCGCTACAAGTAACTTGTTGAACGACAAGTGCTTACAAATTTTTGAAAACAGACAATTCGACACGATATGAAAGTCAGACCGTCCATCAAGAAGCGTTCTGTTGATTGCAAGATCGTTCGCCGTAAAGGCAAATTGTACGTAATCAACAAGAAGAACCCGAAATTTAAACAACGTCAAGGGTAAGGACGCGTTTCGGGGGTTGGTGCATAGTAATATGCTTCTCCGATCCGAACCGAATCAACCTAACAACAGCATCAAAATCAACAAAATACAATGGCACGTATTGCAGGTGTAGATTTGCCCCGTCATAAAAGGGGTGTTGTAAGCCTCACGTATATCTACGGTATCGGGAATTCTTCCGCCAGGGAGATTCTTGAAAAAGCCGGTGTAAGCGAGGACACCAAAGCCGAGGCATGGACGGATGAGAACATCAAGGCTATTGCCCGTATCATCGCCGATGAGTACAAAACGGAAGGCCAATTGCGTTCCGAAGTACAAACGAACATCAAACGTTTGATGGACATCGGTTGCTACCGTGGTCTGCGTCACCGTAAAGGTCTTCCATTGCGTGGCCAGCGTACGCGTACCAATGCACGTACCCGTAAGGGCAAGCGTAAAACGGTTGCCGGCAAAAAGAAAGTAACTAAGTAATGTGACCAGTGTGGAAATGTGGTCATACAACTTGACTGCATTCGCTACATTCAACACATTGACCACATTCAAAAATTGACCATATTCTCATAAAATGGCAAAAGGTGCAGCAAAAAAGGTTGTTAAGCGGAAGGTGAAAATCACCCCCGAAGGCCTCGTTTTCATTCAAGCGAGCTTTAACAACATCATTATCTCCATCACCAACAAACAAGGTGAGGTAGTTTCCTGGGCTTCTGCTGGTAAAGCAGGATTCCGTGGTTCCAAGAAAAATACGCCTTACGCAGCACAGGTAGCAGCCAGCGATGCAGCTAAAACTGCACACGAAGCCGGTATTCGTTCTGCTGAGGTGTTCGTAAAAGGCCCGGGTTCCGGTCGTGAATCAGCTATCCGTGCCATTGACCAGTCAGGTATCAAGGTGCTCGTGATCAACGACGTTACCCCAATGCCACACAACGGCTGTCGCCCTCCAAAGCGTCGCCGCGTATAATTCAATCAAAAAATTGACCACATTCCAATAAGATGGCTCGTTATACTGGACCAACCACCAAGAAAGCCCGCTCATTCGGCGAACCTATTTTTGGCTTCGATAAAGCATTCGAACGCCGGAAGTATCCTCCTGGCCAACATGGCTTGTCTCGCAAGAAAAAGCAGGCTTCCAACTACGCCGGACAGCTGAAAGAAAAGCAAAAAGCTAAATACACCTACGGTGTGCTGGAACGTCAGTTCCGCAAAACATTCGTGAACGCAACGCGTCGCCACGGTGTTACCGGTGAAGTATTGCTTCAATTGCTTGAAGCTCGCCTTGACAACACGGTTTATCGTATGGGGATCTCCCCAACCCGCCGTGGTGCACGTCAGTTGGTAGGTCACCGTCACATCACCGTAAATGGCAAGGTGGTAAATATTCCATCCTACTCCCTGAAGCCTGGTGATATCGTGGCAGTTCGTGGCAAATCCAAAGCCCTTGAAGTGGTAACTACACATGTTGGCGCTAAAACCAATAATGTACGCAACTACGGATGGTTGGAATGGAACGTTGATAAAATGCAGGGCATTTTCCTGGCATACCCACAACGCGATCAAATTCCGGAGAATATCAACGAACAGCTGATCGTTGAATTGTACTCCAAGTAATAGCTTGCAAAAACCTAACGGTTGGCCCTCAAAAAGAGGGCCAACCATTTTGGTGTTTGCTGCCCCCCCCAACACCCGCCTCAAAATCAAATTCGTTTTTCCCACCAACACTCTTTCGGAGCATTCCACATATGAGTATTCTCAATTTCCAAAAGCCTGACAAAATCCTGCTTCAAAAAGCAACTGATTTTGAAGGTACATTCGAGTTCAAACCTCTGGAACCCGGTTTCGGTCAAACGGTTGGTAACTCGCTTCGTCGCGTTCTCCTCTCTTCACTGGAAGGCTATGCCATCAGCGCTGTGCGTATTGGTGGTGTGGATCATGAGTTTGCGACGATCAAGGGCGTAGTTGAAGACGTGGTGGATATCGTGCTTAACCTCAAGCAGGTGCGCATCAAACCTGTGGTTACAGACGACAAAAACCCACAAGAAAAAATTTACCTCACCATTAGTGGTAAAGAAGAATTCCGTGCTGCTGATATCGAGGATTTTACCAATGTATTCAAGATCATGAATCCGGATCTCCTGCTTTGCCGTATGGAGCCTTCCGTAACCCTTGAACTTGAATTGACAATCAGTAAGGGGCGTGGCTATCAGCCAGCTGAAGACGGCGCTCCTAAAGATGCAGCCATCGGTGTAATTCCGATCGATGCTATTTATACTCCGATCAAAAACGTAGCCTACCGCGTGGAAAGCACCCGCGTTGGTCAACGCACGGACTACGAAAAACTGACCATCGATATCAAAACCGACGGTACCATTCACCCGGAAGATGCTATTCGTGAGGCAAGTCGCATCCTGATCCAGCACCTGATGCTGATCACCGATGAGAACATCACCTTCGATACACCAACCAACCGTGAAGAAAGTGTGGTGGATGAGCATATCCTGCACATGCGCAAATTGCTCAAAACCTCTCTGGAAGACCTTGACCTCAGCGTACGTGCTTACAACTGCCTTAAGGCTGCCAAAATCAATACCCTGGCTGAGTTGGTACGTTACGACACCCACGAACTGCTCAAATTCCGTAATTTCGGTAAGAAATCATTGGTAGAAATTGAGGAGTTACTGCAAGACAAGAATCTGACCTTCGGCATGGATTTGGCGAAGTACAAGTTAGACGAAGAATAAATCAAACCTTAAGAATGGTGAATGGCTTGGCACTTGTGTCGCCATTCATCATTCTTTTTAAACATTTCATCACAAAGTGTGGTAACCGTTTTGATGCGGTACGAAAAGTAAAGCCCGGATTTTTCCGGAAACTCCTTTTGTACTTGCTCCGGTGCTACCACCTGTCAATCAGGTACATGTTACAATGAGACACGGAGACAAAATCAACAACCTCGGGCGTACTGCCGCACACCGCCGCGCCCTGCTCGCCAACCTTTCCATCGCTTTGATTGAGCACAAGCGTATCACTACAACGCTTGCTAAAGCAAAAGCACTTCGCCGTTATCTGGAGCCAATTATCACTAAAGCGAAAGATAATTCCACTCATTCCCGCCGTTTGGTATTCAGCTATCTGCAAAACAAGGAAGCCATCAAAGAACTTTTTGGCACTGTTGCAGAAAAAGTGGGCGATCGTCCAGGTGGATACCTTCGTATCATTCGCATGGGTTTCCGTCGTGGTGACGGTGCTGAAACTGCAATGATCGAACTGGTTGATTTCAACGAAACATACAATCCAAATGCAGGCAAAGTTCGTCAGGCGAAGAAAACTCGTCGTGGCGGTAAAAAAGTTGCCGTTGCAGCTGAAACTGCAGCAGCTCCTGTGGTTGAAGAAACGGTAGCGATGGATGAGCCAGTTGAAGAGGTTGTAGAACAAGTATATGAGGCACCAGCAGAAGCTGTAGCAGCGGTTGAAGAAACTGCAGCAGCAGCG
>DLXL01000627.1:0-2385 GCA_003448025.1 Saprospirales bacterium
ATTTCCTCCAGGGTCTCACTCATGACTTCAACCCCCGGCAGGGCACGGATTTGAACCAATTGAATGCTGTCGGTTTGAAAGTTTTTTCCTTTTTCCGGGGTAATTTTCAGTTCAGGATTGAAATGCCCGAAAAGATCAGATAACAAGTCCTCAAATCCGTTAAACACCGATAATACCAATACCAGCGCCGCAGTACCAATGGCCACCCCCAGCACAGAAATGCCGGTGATGATATTGATAGCGTTGGTGCTTCTTTTGGCAAAGAGGTAGCGCCGGGAAATGAGCAATGGAAGATTCATGTGCAAGGCAAAGGTACATGCAAACAGATGATTCAGGGCAGGTTTTTACAGCCCTTTGCGGAAAGCAGCCAATACCTGTATCGCCGCATCTATAGCCGAAACCCGTCCTGAGAGTACTTCCGGCTCCAAGGCTTCTAAACGGGCTTTAACCTCCGGGTGATGATAAAACAGGTCTTTCAAACCCGCGTCAATCGTATCCTCCAGCCAAAATCGGGCCTGCTGTCTGCGGTTTTCTGTCATCCAGCCATTGGTTTGAATGTGTTTTTTGAAAGCCTCTATTCGATCCCAAACCTCTGCAACTCCAATGTTTTCCAAAGCACTGCAAGAGAGTACCTCCGGCGACCAGCCACTGGATTTGAGTGGCAGTAAATGGGTAGCATTCAGGTAATGCGCTCTCGCCTGATTGGCAAGCTTAATACGGTCTCCATCCGATTTGTTTACGACGAGCAGATCGGCCATTTCTACTATGCCTCGTTTGATGCCTTGTAGCTCATCGCCTGCTCCAGGGAGCAATAATAATAGAAATAGATCTGTCATGCGCTGGGCAGCAATTTCTGATTGACCAACGCCAACGGTTTCCACAATAACGGTATCAAATCCGGCAGCTTCTACCAACACCATGGCTTCACGGGTTTTACGGGCTACACCTCCCAGCGAATCGCCAGAAGGGGAAGGGCGAATAAAGGCCAGTTCAGTAGCAGATAAACGCTCCATCCGTGTTTTGTCGCCCAGAATACTACCTCCGCTCATTGCACTGGAGGGGTCAATTGCCAACACAGCTACTCTTTTACCCTGTTCCACAAGGTGCATGCCCAATGCTTCAATAAAAGTGCTTTTCCCAACTCCCGGCGCTCCGGTAACGGCAATCCTGAATGTATTGTTGGGTAGGTTGGTATGCAGCTGTGATATGATCTCCCGCGCCATCACCTGCCGCTCTTCACGAGTGCTTTCCACCAATGTGATAGCCTGTCCAAGCAAAGCACGGTCGGCCGAGCGTATACCGCGTACAAAGGTGTCGATGTCTGGGAGGGTGCGACGCATTGGGCAAATGTAGGGGAATGTGAGATAATGTGGGATAATGTGTGGTAATGTGGGGAATAGAATAGGCCGAAATGGAGGCATTTCCCGGATCCCTGTGGTTAAACTTATTTAACCAGGTTTAAAATTTGTATTTAACTAATGTATAGTTTATTGATAAACATATATAAATTGGTTAATTTTATTAATCCCCTTTTGCCTCATAGGTTAAACTCAGTTAAGGTGTGGCCTTGGCTGTTCCTGCCTATTGTATGGTCCTGACTTCTACCCAAATCTTGCATCAAAATTTATTGAACCATGAAAAAGTACTTTCTGCCATTATTGCTTTTATCCCTTATGACGGGAGCCTGCCGCACCTTACAGGTTCGTGATTTTCATACTCGTGACATCCTGCCCAATCGCTTGCCTAAACTGGCCTTGCTGGTGCATGAACGCAGTTTTCTGGAGGCCTTCGATATTGCCCTTACCCGCGAAGTGGTGATTAATAATATGGTTGGCGGACCCTATGCTCCTGCTCCATGGGTAGCCTATGGAGTAACAGATCAGGCGCTGCAGGATGTATTCAATGTGTTGGGTAATGAATTGGAGGAGAATATGAATCAATCTGCAACCGGACAGCCATTCGGACATGCCAAATTCAAATTACTGCAATATCAGCGCCGCAATTCAGGTTGGGGCTGGACAATAGCCAGCGCTGGCACCCTGATGATTCCCAATCTGTTTGGCATGCCTCTGCGTACCAACCGGGTGGAATTGGAGCTTCAGATGGAAATCGAAGATGCAAAAGGCCAAACCGTTGTACGATATACCGCACCAGGTGTAGGTAAAGCGAGGGTTGCAGCTTATCACGGGTACGACAACACGAATGCTGTTCGCAAAGCCAATCTTTTGGCTTTGCAAGATGCCATGTCTGTGATCAAACAGCAACTGAACTCCAATGTGTCCACACTGAACAGCCAATTAGAAACAGCCGGAACAATAGAAAAACAAAGCGGGAAATAAATCCCGAAAGAGGCTGTCTCAAAGGTGATTTTTACCGCAGAGGCGG
>DLXL01000627.1:2556-2868 GCA_003448025.1 Saprospirales bacterium
CAATTATTTACACCTCTGCGTCTCTCCGACTCTGCGGTAAAAATAAAAATATGACTTTTGAGATAGCCTCATACATAATAAACACCATACTACGAAATAAGCCCCGATTACCACAGAACCATGAAAGCAGACAGCGCCCGACGCACTTACTCAACCCGCTTTTCCGGTGCGCGGGGTGTCGGTGCGCTGTTCTTTTTTAGTGTTTGGGTGTTTTAGTGTTTGGGTGTTTTAGTTGGCGTTCGGCTTGATATGCTATTGGTATATAAGGTTCCAAATTGGCACGACTTTAACCCATAAACCATCGGCGGCTAA
>DLXL01000220.1:0-2455 GCA_003448025.1 Saprospirales bacterium
AACCGATCAGGTAAGAGATTTCGAGTAAAAAGGTGGACATAGAAAATGTGGGCAATGTGGTTTAATGTGGTCAATATGGTCAATGTGGGAAATAAGGGGTTAATCCCCGAATGATTTCCGGCTAGCCAGATCGATCACTTCTTTTTCTTAAACATTTCGAGCATACGGTTGGTCACCACGAAGCCACCAACCACATTAAGTGTGCCCAGTAACACCGCAATAAACCCAAGGGTTAATGCCAGATAATCGTTGGGGCTTGCGTGGCCCATGACGATGATAGCGCCAATGATTACCACACCATGGATGGCGTTTGCTCCTGACATCAATGGAGTGTGCAGGATGGCAGGCACATTGGAAATAACCTCCACCCCGAGCAAAATGCTCAGGATGACGATGTAAATAAGGTCTTGATTTTCAAGAAAAAAATTAGCCATATTGGTCTGACGTTTTACTGTTTTGCAATGGTTGTTTCGTTTGGATATAGAGGCTTAGCCGTTCAGGCACGATATGGATTGGTAAAATTGCTCTCCAGTTCTGCCTGAGGAAGTATTTGTTTTAAATGATGTTTCAGGTGTTCAATATAATCTTCCATAATGAATGCCAGGGTAAAGGGTTGCGACCCATTGATGGAAATGGTATTGGACAATGTACGCTCCGGAACTATCCGAATGATGTGTGCGATGTGTTTGTTATACCACTCCCATAAAAGCAATATTTCCCTCCATTCCCGCTGCTGATACCCTTGGGCAGACACCCAATAATCCTGAGCATAGCCTACAAAATGTAAAGGCGAATCTGCTTCCATGGTTCTGACAAACTTTTGCTGGTTATTACAGGCAGAGTCAATCAGATGGCCTAAAATTTCTTTTTTAGACCACTTCCCGTCAGGTTTAACACCCGTCTCCACATCAGTTAATGCCTCTAATAATGGCTTCACCTGATCCACAACAGCCAGCAAACGATCTGCAATTTCATTCATTTCAAACGCTATTTTAACACGTTCCCCACATTATCCACATTTCTTCCCGTTACCCCATTACCGACTTCACCCTTTCACTAACCACTTTGCCTTCGTGCGCCACACAAGTAGCCGCCACAATATCGTCCTCCCAATTCAGGGTAAGTTCATTTTTGATCAAGATGAGTTTCAGGAAGTTCACGATATTTTTACCAAACATCACGCTCGCATCCTTCGACACAGAGCCGGCAAGATTTGAGTCGCCAATAATGGTTACTCCGTGAGGATGAATGGTTTTACCATTTTCTGTCAACTCGCAGTTACCTCCCGTGGAAGCTGCCATATCCACCACAACAGCGCCGGCCTTCATGGCAGCTACTGTTTCTTTTCGGAGTAAAACAGGAGCTTTTCTTCCAGGGATCTGTGCGGTGCAGATGATGACATCCGAGCCTACCGCTTTGTCGTGAATGAGTTGGGCTTGCCGCTGCTTGAACTCTTCCGTTTGTTCAACAGCATAACCTCCGGCAGACTTGTCGTCTACTGCGCCTTCAACCTCTACAAATTTAGCACCCAAAGAAAGCACCTCCTCTTTGGCGGCTGCACGCACGTCAAATGCTTCAACCACTGCTCCGAGACGCTTTGCTGTAGCAATGGCCTGCAATCCCGCTACTCCGGCCCCCAGAATGAGCACCTTGGCTGGTTTGATGGTACCGGCTGCGGTCATAAACATAGGGAAGAAGGTAGGAAGATGGGCTGCTGCGGTAAGTACCGCCTTGTAACCGCCTACGGTTGCCATCGAAGAAAGTACATCGAGCGCCTGGGCGCGTGTACTGCGAGGCGCCATATCCAGGCTGAATCCTGTAGCGTTGGCTTTAAGCAGTTGCTCCACGGCTTCTTTGTTTGCCAGTGGATTGAACTGACCGATAACGATCTGTCCGGCTGAAAGCTTTCCAATAGCTGATGCTGAAAGCGGGTGAATTTTCACCAATACTTTTGCATTTTTCAGAATAGCATCTGCATCAGCGATCTCGGCGCCTGCCGCTTCAAAGGAAGCATCATCAAAAAAGGCAGTGGCGCCAGCGCCGCGTTCAACCATTACTTTTGTGGCGCCCAGTTTCAAAATGGCGGGGATGGAATCCGGGGTGACGGCTACGCGTTGCTCGCCGTCTGCTTCTTTCAAAATACCAAGGGTCATGTACGATTTTGATTCGTTGTTTAGTTGTATGGAAAATTTGGCGGCCCGAAAGTAGCATCTTTTCTAAAAGATAAAAATTCTTTCCAAAATTTGCAGCATGGAAATTATATTTACTACCGTCAGCAGCCCCCGGGAGGTGCAACAAATACTGGATCTTCAGGCCGCCAATCATGTTTCCTCTGTATCTCCTGCCGTTGCTCAGGAGCAAGGATTTGTAACCGTAAAACATGATCCGGCCGTTTTACAACGCATGAACCTGGAAGCGCCCAGCGTAATTGCCAAAGATTGCGATCAGGTAGTTG
>DLXL01000220.1:2482-4910 GCA_003448025.1 Saprospirales bacterium
GAGGTTTCTCCTGCTTTTGCTCAGGATCAAGGATTTGTAACCGTAAAACATGATCCGGCCGTTTTACAACGCATGAACCTGGATGCGCCCAGCGTAATTGCCAAAGATGGCGATCAGGTAGTTGGGTATGCGCTGGTAATGCCAAGATCATTTTCAGCTTTTATTCCCATTTTGCAACCCATGTTTCACCTGCTGGATACCCTCTCCTGGAAAGGGCATGATTTGCGTGATAACCAGCGCTGGTTTGTGATGGGACAGATTTGTGTGGCCGAAGGCTATCGCGGAAGAGGTATTTTTGATGGTATGTACGCCAAAATGAAAGAGGTGTGCCAGAAGGACTATGATTTTGTGATCACAGAAATTGCCGTCAGAAACCAAAGATCTACCCGTGCGCACGAACGGGTTGGGTTTCAAACCATGCATACCTTTTCCGATGCCATAGCCAATGAAGACTGGAACGTGGTTATTTGGGAATTCTAGTGCTTATTCTTCATTATCGTACCAGACCTTATAGTACTTCTTGCCCTTCTCATCATCAAATCCGCGTTCAATCAGATCCCGGCGACCATGCACATAGATGTGAAAATTTTTGTCAAGCTTTAATACGCTTTTGAACACTTTGGACTCTTTTTTGACGGCCTGGGTACTGATATCAAACTTATCTTCAAGGGGTACGGCATAAGCACGGGCATATTCCTCGCGGAATTCCTTGAAAGCTTCCCTTTGCTCTTCCTCCTGGAAAAGTTGCTGGGAAAAATCATCTACCTCAAACAGGTCATTTTCTTTGAAATACTCCCCGGAACGGTTGAGTAAATCAATGGTTTCTGTTCGGTCCAGCCCAAACTTGAAGGGAGCCTTCTGGCTGATAAACTCACTGGCCAGGCTGATATGGTGGCGGGTATTGAAATAGTTATCCTCAATAGGGCGCAGCCGGAGAAAATCATCCTTCCAAAAAGAACGTTCATCTTTCTTCGTGACGCTGTCTACCGCACAAATACGGTATCCTTCCGCTTCATCCAGATTAAAAATGATTGCAGCAACCTGAGGTTTTCCAACAGGTATACCTTCCAGAATATTCAAAACAAAGGATTCAGCGGTCCTTTCCGTTTTGAAAACCTGATCCTTTTGCTCCACCTTCCAAAGCCCAATGGCCTGGGTAGGTTCTCCTTGCAACATGAGGTCTTCAAAATAGGCCAGAAAAAATTCTCCCCCCTGTACTTTGGGATTTTCACAATGGCCATACAGCATTTGAGTGAGGTTGGTGGTTTGCTCTGCCATTGCCTCTGCATTGCTGAATATTTCCATACAGGCCTGGTAAACAGGATGTTGGCTTACATCCTCTTCATGGTGGAAATAGAAAAACTCCTCTGTTTTTTCAAAAGGTTTCAAAAAAGAGGTGATCAATAACTCTTCCGCAGCGGCATGAACCGGCATTAAGGTATGCTTCGGAATAACAACCCCTTCATAGCGGTTTTTATTACCAACCCAGGTAGCGGCAAAACGAGACAGTCTGGCAGCAGAAAAATCTATCATCTGGTATACGCTGATTTTAACAGTCGCCTGCGACTGCTTTGGCGCAAAATTACCAATTGGCCACCCCTCATTTCCAAAATCAACCAAAGAGTTTTCCACAAAATTCGGAAAAACCGGTTCTTTGCCCGCTTTATGCCGTCCACCGTTGGCCGACTGCCATCCACCGACTACTATGAAAATAGCCATCAACGCACGCTTTCTGCAATCCGGCAACCTGGAAGGTTTTGGCTGGTATACACATGAAATAGTGCGACGCATGGTACTGTCAAATCCTGAAGTAGCATTTTTGTTTTTGTCTGACCGACCTTTGGATCCCTCCTTTATTTACGGACCCAATGTTACACCATTGATGTTGAGGCCAAGGGCCCGGTTCGGACCTATGTTCCTTTGGTGGTTTGAATATTCCGTACGCAAAGCGCTGAAAAAGCACCGGGTAGATGTCTTTTTCTCACCGGATTCCATGTGCAGCCTTCGTTCAAAGGTACCGGTAGTAATGACTTGTCACGATCTGGTTCCTATCCATTTTCCGGAACAAATAGCCTGGATACACCGGCATTTTATCCAGACTTTCCTGCCAAAGTATTTGCGCAGGGCGGATAAAGTCATAACCGTTTCCAATTATGTTCGGCAGGATATTCTTCAGACTTTTAAGCTACCCGGTCATCGGGTTCAAACCATTTACAATGGATGCCGTGATGGATTCCAACCACTCAATGAGTCTGAAAAAGAAGCTGTAAGGCGACAGTATTCGGGAGAAAAGCCTTATTTCTTTTATGCTGGAGCTATTCACCCAAGAAAAAATATTCACCGTTTGATCCGGGCGTTTGACTTGTTCAAGGACCGAACAGGCTCTCCCGAAAATTATCGCTTGCCTATCTAGATCGGAAGAGCGTCG
>DLXL01000519.1 GCA_003448025.1 Saprospirales bacterium
GGTGGACGGCCTACGGTTGACGGTGTACGGCCTACGGTGGACGGTTGACGGTGGCGTTGGTCTTGAGATTCCTTATTTTCAATAGTCCGAAAAAATCCCAAGAGCAACGCCACCGTAGGCCGTCTACCGTAGGCCGTCAACCGTCTACCGTCACCCGTTCACAACACCGAATGCTCTAAAAAAGGCGATTGTTCCGGATAATCGGTGGTAAAATGCAAGCCGCGGCTTTCCCGGCGGTGAGAAGCTGAGCGGGTAATTAGGTAAGCCACTGTGATCAGGTTGCGAAGTTCCATCAATTGCGGGCTGATGGTGGTGGTTTTGTACAATTCTTCAGTTTCCTGATAAAGCAGGAAGAGTCGGTCAAGTGCGCGTTTTAGTCGCACATTGGAACGTACAATACCTACGTAGTACGACATGATTTCCCTCAACTCTTTCATGCCCTGAGTGATCAACACCATTTCCTGAGGGTCGGTGGTGCCTTCCGCGTTCCAGTCTGGCACATCGTCCTGGAATGACCAGGATTCCAGTTTGCCAGGCAGATCGTGTGCAACACGATGGGCAAAGACCATGCCTTCCAGCAGTGAGTTTGAAGCCAGGCGGTTGGCGCCATGTAAGCCTGTACTGCTGCATTCGCCCGCTGCATACAAACGCTGGATACTGGTGTGGCCCTGGGCATCTACCATCACTCCGCCACAGGTGTAATGACAGGCAGGCACGATCGGAATCATGTTTTTCATCGGATCTATACCGATGCTTTTACATTTTTCGTAAATGGTAGGAAAATGCGCCACAAAAGCCTCTTTATCCAGGTGTCGGCAATCCAGATACATGCAATCCGTACCTCGTTTTTTCATTTCGGAGTCAATGGCACGTGCTACAATATCGCGTGGCGCCAATGACATGCGTGGATCGTAATGCTGCATAAATTCCTCACCCTCAGCAGTTTTCAAAATACCACCAAACCCACGCACTGCCTCTGATACCAGAAAGGAAGGCGATTCGCCGGCGGGATTGAACAGCGAGGTGGGATGGAATTGCATGAACTCCATATTCTCCACTCGTGCTTTGGCCCGGTAGGCCATAGCCACACCATCGCCGGTGGCAATCACCGGATTGGTGGTAGATTTATATACCTGCCCGGCTCCACCAGTACACATCACTGTTACCCGGGCCAGAATGGTGTCTATCTCGCCGTTTTGTTTGTTCAGTGCATAACAGCCATAACATTCTATACCAGGTGTTACCCGGATCACCATACGCCCCAGGTGGTGCTGGGTAATGAGGTCCAGCGCGAAATAATGCTCAGCTATGTGCACATTGGGACATTTTTTCGCCTCCACCATGAGTGCACGCTGCATTTCCCAGCCGGTAAGGTCTTTATAATGCAATATCCGGTGTTCGGAGTGACCACCTTCCCGGGCCAAATCATACCCTGAGGCATCTTTTACTTTATCAAAATCAGCACCCCAGCCAATGATTTCGCGCACACGCTCGGGCCCCTCCTCCACTACAATCCGCACAATGTCTGGCTTACAAAGCCCGTCGCCGGCATCCAGGGTGTCGGCAATATGTTTGTCGAAGTTATCCTTTTCCAGATCCCAAACAGCTGCTACACCGCCCTGGGCATAACGGGTATTGCTCTCACCTTCGTTGGTTTTGGTGAGCACCAGAATTTTTCGGTCCGGAAACAAGCGGGAAGCCTTGATGGCAAAGGTGAGTCCGGCGATGCCTGAACCCAGCACAAGGATGTCGGTTTTGGTACGCGTCATGCCGCAAACATACGCAAAACACCTATTATAGCTACTCAGCGATAGGCCACTGCAATGACCGCACTACCATTAATGCGCTCTTCAGTAGTTTGCAGGGAGTCCATCATAAAACAGAAAAATTGGATGTCCAATTTCCAGGTTTTATCCCCTCGCTCATTTAGCTCCCAGGGCTCAGAGGCTGTGATGATCACAGAGGTTGAATCCTGAAATCCCTGATGCCAATCGGAGCGAAAAACCCGGCCCTTGGAGTCTGTCCATTGAATTGCGGCCTTGCGCAGCTCATTTGATTGAAAATCCTGGAGACGCCAAAGTCTCGGGCGGAACAACGAATCCGGCGATGAAACAAAATCCTCAAAATTGTCATTCCAGAATTCAAATTTGAGATTTCCCGGACAATCATCATCCTGGCATTTCACCTTGGCGAAGGAACCAGACATCACCAGAATCTCTGACGGCCGCTCTACACGAGTAAACAGATATAAATCGTTTACCCCTGCCTGGTATGCATAGGTAGAGTCTGTGGTAAAATTGGCCACAAAAACCGGATCTTCAGATCCATCAACAGGATCCGGCGGATAGGCTGTACAAGCCGAGCCAGTCAGGAAAAGGGATAAAAGGAAATATCCAATCTGTTTCATCGTTCTTTTTCGGTTTAATATAATCGGAAACGAACACCAAAGTCAACAAATCCCGGTCTGGAAAGCTCCCTTCCTTCAACCGGTTGCTCCAAATCGGTAAACCGGTAGTGAGCCCGCACCGCACAAGCCCAGCGATTACTGACGCGATATGATGCGCCCAGGAAACCGGTCAGGTAATAAGGCTTGTACAAGGAACGGTCTCCTACCCCAAAGCGATGTGTTTGTGTTTTGATTGGCTCTAGCGACGACTCATAGGTTGACTCGATGCGCTGCTGTACCATCGTCACAAAACCAAGCCCGGCACCACCTTCCAGTCCAATACGATTGCGGTTCCACTGGATGGAAAAGGGAATTTCAAGATGATGCAATGCACGGGTTTGGCTTTCATAGCTTGATTTTTTAAAGCCAAAAGAGTATCGGATGATTTCAGTTGATGTGGAATCCTGTCCGGCAATATCATATCCGGGTGTTATGCGGTATTGCCCGCCAATACCCACCGCCCAGGAGTTATTCAATTCGTACCGGACAAACAAGCCCGGCGCCATTCCTAACCTCCGGTTTGATTGATCCGGAGTATTAACAGACCCGGCCAGGCTAATTCCAGCCGACCATTTTTTGGGCTCCCTGGCTGGCTTGATTTTTTCAGCAAGGGGTAAGGCTGCATTTACCTGTTTTTTAAATGGCAATACCTTCTCCGGCATTGGGAGTAATGGAGCCTGAATACGAATAATAGCTACAGGAATGAAGGGGAACGACACCTCAGATGTTTGTGATTCAGACGATACCTTCCCTGGTTCTGATGTAGTTAATGAGTTTTCAGCTGTTTGTGAAAGGACCAACGAAGTAGCCTGTGTTAACTGTTCCGCTTTTTCCGTTGATCCTTTAGCATCACCTCCTTCAGCATCGCTCAATCCGTCCTGATCCACAGATTTTGCCGCCGTCATTTTCCAATGTCCGTTTCTGTCTCTAACGGGGTTTAGAGCAGGATTTTTACCAGGCAAAAACGCCTGAGAACGACTGGATTTTGCCGCACCTGAATTTTGGTTTGTTGTTTTGAAAGGTGCGTTATTTGATTTTCCGTTTTCGTTTGTATTTGTTGAATGTTGATTAGATGCTTGAGTGGCCGGGCGTGAAAGAACTTCAGTTTGTGTTGAAACGGTTGAGTTGATGGCAGTTTGTTCCTGATTCGGCTCCGGCTCCTTTTGGGTAAAGCCTGAATGTTGCTGACTTAGAAACCACCATCCCAAAAGTAACATCAACAACAGCAACAGCAGACTCCAAAGCAGCCCGCCTCGGCGCCTGCGCCGGTCGTCCTCCTGTTGAAGCACAGCCTCTGCCTGCTCCCA
>DLXL01000522.1 GCA_003448025.1 Saprospirales bacterium
CCACCGTAGGCCGTCTACCGTAGGCCGTCCACCGTAAACCGTCAACCGTAGGACGGCCACCGTTCTATTTAAAATCAAGAATATTCAGGTGATTTGGACAGAATTCCGCGTCGTGGGGATCATTGGAGGCGATGATGACCAATCTCTGGGCGGCATATTCTGCAATCAGGTGTTTATACCACTCGATACCCTGCACATCGAGGTTCGTAGCCGGCTCATCCAGTAGTAAAACAGGTGTGTCTGAACAAATGGCAAAGACTAATTTTAGCCGTTGTTTCATTCCTGAGGAGAAAAATCGGATTTCTTTTTGTCTGGTTTTAGGTAAAGCCAGCAGATCATACAAAGCAGCAGGTGTCATTCCAGGCAGAAGCGGTTTTAGTTTGGCATGGAAACGCAAGGCTTCTTCCAGGGTAAGCTCTTCAATCAGCTCGATATAGGGAGCGGCGTAGCCAACCTTTTTATACACATCTTCTTCTTTAACCTTCTGCTCATGGTGTACATAAACAATCTCTCCTTTGGAAGGGCTTAAATGACCCGACAACACCTTCATGAGGGTTGATTTTCCTGAGCCGTTCGGGCCCAGGATTGCCCAGCGGTCACCAGCATGAAAGTTCTGGTTCAATCCCCTGAAAATCCATTCAAGTCTGTATCGTTTCCCGATGTTTTGCACCTGAATATTCACGCCCGGTAGCCTTTTATAATGCCCCGTTTGGAACTGGTAGCAAATTCCACGATTTGCGTCTTGAGGGCACTGTCCGGAATTTCTGTTTCAATAATTTTCAGCGCCTTTTTAACACTATTGCCCCTTACATACAAGATACGATAAATATCTTCAATATGATGCATTTCTTCCTTGCTGAATCCTCTCCGACGCAATCCAATAGAATTGATACCTGCGTAGCATAAGGGTTCCCGGGCAGCAGTAATAAACGGCGGCACATCTTTGCGAACCAGTGATCCGCCTCCTACCATAACCTGTGCACCGATACGCACAAACTGGTGCACCGCAACCATACCACCCAGGGTTGCCCACTCCCCCACTTCGATATGGCCGGCCAGGGTTACATTATTGGCAAGAACTGAATCATGTCCAATCCTGCAGTCATGAGCGATATGTACATAGGCCATGATGAGGCAGTTTTCGCCAACCACCGTGGTACCTTCAAAATTAAGATTGCCCCGATTCAGGGTACAGCATTCACGAACAATGGTTCCTGAGCCTATTTCAAGTGTGGCAGGTTCATCCAGGTGCCCTTTGGTTTGAGGAGGGGCACTCAATACTGTTCCAGGATATATGCGGCAATTATCCCCCAGTCGCGCCCCGTTCATAATCGTCACGTTCGGACCTATCCAGCAATTGTCGCCAATAGTTACATCCTCCTGAATGGTAGTGAAATTTCCAATATGGACGTTATTGCCGATTCGGGCCTTAGGGTGTACATCGCGGAAGCCAGCGGTATGGACCATGGTTAAGCGTGGTTTTTTTGTTTTACGCTCCGGCGGGTGAGTCTTTGATACGACGTACCACCTGAGCAGTCAATTCTCCTTCAGAAACAATCTTGCTTCCAACGTATGCCGTGCCTTGCATATGTACAATTCCCCGGCGGATAGGTTCCAGCAGTTCCATTTTCAGGATCAATGTATCGCCAGGCATCACTTTTGCTTTAAACTTGGTATTGTCAATTTTCAGGAAATAAGTATCCCAATTGCCCTTGTCAGGCATGGCATGCAATGCCAGAATCCCTCCGGTTTGCGCCAATGCTTCAATTTGCAACACACCCGGAAAAACCGGATTGCCGGGAAAATGCCCTTGAAAGAGCCCTTCGTTAAAGGTGATGTTTTTTACGCCAACAATATGCGTGTCACTGATTTCTATAATCTTGTCTAACATCAAAAACGGATACCTGTGTGGTAGGATTTCCATGATTTGATTGACATCCAGCACGGGTTCTTTTTCCGGGTCATATTTCGGAATGCCCAGGAGCTTGCGTTTTTCAATCAGTTGTTTTTTCAGGATTTTGGCAAACTCTATATTGGCGGTATGACCGGGTTTGGTAGCCACAATTTTACCCCGGATCGGCTTCCCGATCAACGCCAGATCGCCTATAACATCCAGCAGTTTATGTCGGGCCGGCTCGTTCGGGAAATGAAGTTTTATGGTGTTAAGCACACCTTCTGTTTCAATCTTAATGCTGGGCTTTCCCATTTTTTTAGCCAGACTATCCAACTCATCCTGATCCATCCGACGATCTGCAATAACGATTGCATTATCCAGGTCGCCGCCTTTTACCAAACCCAGATCCAACAACTTTTCCAATTCGTGCAGGAAAACAAAGGTGCGGCAAGGCGCAATTTCACTCACGTATTCACTCAGATCATTCAATGCTGCAAACTGAGGCCCTAATACCGTAGAATTGAAATCAATCATGGTGGTAACCTCAAAATGATCGGAAGGGAGGGCCAGCAATTCTGTGCCGGTTACTTCGTCCTTATAAGAGATTGGCTCTGTAACCTCAAAATATTCGCGGTCAGTGGTTAATTCCACTCGTCCTGCCTTTGCAAGCACCTCAACAAACGGCATGGAAGTTCCATTCATAATGGGCATTTCTGGGCCATCTATCTCCAGCAACACATTATCAATACCCAAACCAGTCAGTGCAGAAAGCACGTGCTCAACGGTTGATACTTGCGCTTCGCCACTTTTAAGGGTGGTTCCCCGGTTAGTAGAGAAAACCAACTTTACATCTGCGGGAATAATGGGCTGTTCCGGCAAGTCTACACGCTGGAAACGATACCCGTGATTGGCATCAGCAGGTTTAAAGGTAAGCGTTACATTTCGGCCGGTATGCAGGCCTACACCGCTTATTGAAATCGAATCTTTGATGGTGGATTGTTTCATAAACGCAAGTCAATCAAGACTATATTCTGAGAAGGTTAGAGGGAGAAAGGCAATGGTCAGATTTGGGAGCCACCGGTTTTTGGCTATTTGAAGGCAGGTCAAACCGGGGGCAAAAATACGCAATGGTGTGGGAATTTTACCAGACAACCTATAGAATATCCGGGCAATTTACTTGCCGGCATATGGGGTGCGCGCCACAATGCTACGTCCCAGTGTCAGCTCGTCAGCATATTCCAGATCACCGCCAAAGGATACACCCCGGGCAATGGTGCTTACCTGAACCCCCAAAGGTTGAAGTTTTTTGGACAAATAGAAAATCGTAGTTTCCCCCTCAATGGTTGGGCTAATGGCCATAATTGCTTCACGGATTTCACCCTGTTGAACACGTATGGCCAGGGAATCAATATTCAGATCGGACGGGCCAACCCCTTCGATCGGAGAAATGATGCCACCCAAAACATGATACTGACCCCGAAACTGGCCTGTATCCTCAATCGCCATCAAATCGCGAATGTTTTCTACCACACAAACCAACGATTTGTCGCGACGTGGATCAGCGCAGATCTGGCACACTTCTTCATCCGATAGATTATGGCATTGACGGCATTCGCGTATACCTTCCCTCATCGCTACAAGGGCGCTGGCAAATTGTTCCGTAGAGCTTTTATCCTGTTTAAGTAAGTGAAGCACCAATCGGAGTGCTGTTTTACGACCAATGCCGGGAAGGGTGGCAAAAGCCTCTACTGCTTTTTCGATGAGTTTGGAGGAAAAGGTCATGTGGCAAAATTAATCGCTTAATATGGGTACTTCACGTCAGTTAAGAATAATCCATGCGCAGGCACACTCAGGTTTTTTTTCAGTTGCGTTTGTTGCTCCAGCGCCTGGCGGATATCTTCCAATTGCAATTGGCCCTTGCCAGTCTGAATACATGCACCTACAATCAGCCGCACCATGCCTCTTAGAAACCGGTTGGCGGTGATATGAAATACCCAGCGATGTTCCTCCGGGCGTTTTTCCCAATATGCCTTTTGGAGCGTACAATGGTAACGCTCTAAACCACTATCGGCTTTGCAAAATGGATAAAAGTCTTCAAACGATAGAAGAAGTGCCCCAACCGCCTGCATTTTATCGAAATCCAGTTGCGCATGCATGGGATAAAACCAGGCCGTTTGCGTAGAAAACGGATCTTTCCGAAGGCTCAGGTAATATGCATAGCTGCGTTCATAAGCATCAAATCGGGCGTGCGCGTCGGCGGCTACAGGTTGTACCTGGTGAATGGCAATATCCGGGGGCAACAGGCTGTTGATGCCATTCAGAAAACTTGGCGGAAGTTTTTTTTCCGCATCAAAATGCGCTACATAATAACTGGCATGCACACCGGCATCTGTACGACCACAGCCGGTTACTTCTATACTTTCCTGCAAAATGGTACTCAAAGCCGATTCCAGCGTTGCCTGCACCGAAGTTGCATTAGGCTGCACCTGCCAACCAGCATACCGCGTTCCTAAATAAGAAAGAGTGAGATAATACCGCATTAATCCACAAAGGTACAAGAGTTGGGAATAACGGGGGACTTTATGGAATTCCTGTGATTTGGGAATTCGGTATTTTTTTCCCGCATTTTTTCCCGCATTTTTTCCCGCTGATTTACGCAGATGAGCCGCAGATTTACGCAGAAGACGTT
>DLXL01000648.1:0-2910 GCA_003448025.1 Saprospirales bacterium
AATTTGGGGAGAGCTCTTTGGGGCTTATACATCTACGCAATAATCTGGTGTTCCAGGTCGATGGAAATACACACTGGGTGTTTCACGGAGATGTTTTTGACCCTTCTGTGCAACGTGCAAAGTGGTTGGCTAAATTGGGAGGACAAGGCTATGATCTGTTGATCCGTATCAACAGAATGATCAACCGGGTTCGAGGGTTATTTGGTTTTAAGCCGGCTTCTTTTTCTGCCAGGGTTAAAAAAGGGGTGAAAGGAGCGGTTAAGTTTATTGGCGACTTTGAAGATATTGCCATTCAAATGGCGGCGGAAAATGGATATGATCATGTGATTTGCGGACATATCCACCAGCCCCAAATCCGGGATGTAATAGCTAAAAATGGCCAAAAAGTTTGCTACATGAATAGTGGCGATTGGGTGGAGCACCTCACTGCCTTGGAATGCAAAGCAGGGAAATGGGAGCTTTATCAATATCACCAATCCGACTTTTCGGCGGTGAATCCGAGGTTGAAAGTTCCAGAGGGAGAAGTACATAGTCTTCAGGTTTTGAGGGAAGAATTATCTGCAAAACCTAATGGCATGGCTGCTTTTGAATGGGTGTGATTCTGGTGCCATCGTAAGATTGACGGCCTGTACTGGAAGAGTACTGGACGTTGGACTGATTTTGGAAAGGATGGGCTTTTAGAGCTCTTTAGAAGTCAGGTCTAACGTCCAGTACTTCCCCGGTAAATAACAAAGGTTCTAATTCATACAGTTTAGCAGGTTTAGTGAGGCCGGGCGGACATGATTCGCCCGGCTTTTTTGTCAATAGGGCGTTGACTTAACATTGGCTTCATCTAAACTTGACGAATGCTTAACCCTTACTTTTCGGTGCTCCAGCGCTTCCTCCCGACCTTTGCGGTGCAAAAATTTCAACAAATTTTGCCTGCTCTATGAAAAAAGCACTTTTACTTTTAGCATTTATGGTTGGCGCATTTATCAGCGCTCATGCACAAGTTGTTGTTTCCGGCAACATTACGACCAATACAACCTGGACCAAGAACAACGTATATCTTCTTCAGGGATTTATTTATGTAAAAAACGGCGCCACGCTTACGATTGAGGCGGGCACGGTGATCAAGGGTGATAAAAACACTAAAGGTTCTCTCATTATTACCCGCGGCGCCAAACTGATTGCCGATGGCACGCCTTCCGAGCCAATCGTTTTTACCAGTAATGAAACCAACCCTACCTACGGCGACTGGGGCGGAATCATTGTTTTAGGTAAAGCTGCTACTAATGCTACTTTTTTGGGTCAGCAGGGTGTAGGTGAAATTGAAGGCGGCGTCAATAATGCAGATGGTGATGGCCTTTATGGAGGTGGCGCCACTCCAGATAATGCTGATAACTCAGGTGTACTGCGTTATGTACGTATTGAGTATTGCGGTATTGCTTTCCAGCCTAACAGCGAGATCAATGGTCTGACCATGGGCGGTGTTGGCTCAGGCACAACCATTGAATATGTACAGGTTTCATACTGCGGTGATGACTCTTTCGAGTGGTTTGGCGGTACGGTTAACTGTCGCTATTTGATCGCTTACCGTGGTCTGGATGATGATTTTGACACAGATTTTGGCTACTCCGGCAAAGTACAGTTTGCGGTGGCCGTTCGCGATCCCCAAATTGCTGATCAGAGCAACTCTAACGGTTTTGAAATTGACAACGATGCACAGGGTTCTGGTAATACCCCTAAAACCCGCCCAACGTTCTCTAACGTAACCATCATCGGCCCAACCGCTCCGGCTAACAGCTTATACCGTAGGGCAAGCCACCTGCGCCGCAATTCAGAGCCAGGTATTTTCAACTCTGTTTTCGTGGGTAATTATCCGGTTGGGTTGTTCATCGATGGCGACTCCTGCGCGGTAAATGCTCAAACAGGCAAGCTTGTGGTTAAAAACTCTTTCTACCACGGCATGACCACTCCGCTGACATCCAACGTTGCAGCGTTTGATATTGCTGCCTGGGCTGCAGCCAATCAGATTTCTGTAGGAACAAACAGTGCGGATGCTCAACTGGAAGATCCATTCAATATTGGTCTGCCTAACCCACGCCCGAAGGCAAATTCGCCAGTTCTGGGATATGCCAAATTTGATGATACCCGCCTTGCGGATTTCTTTTTCTCCCGTGTATCCTATGCAGGTGCATTCGGTCCTTCAGGCGACTGGACCTGCCCATGGGCACGTTGGGACCAGGCAGGCTGTCTGCCTTCAAATCAGGAAGTAGTAGTTAGCGGAAATATCACTGCTAATACTACCTGGACGGCTGATAAAACCTATGTGTTGCAAGGCTTCGTGTATGTGAAAAACTGCGCTACACTAACCATTGAACCGGGAACAGTAATCCGTGGCGACAAAGGCTCCAAAGGTGCTCTTATCGTTACCCGTTGTGCAAAAATTATTGCTGATGGAACTGAAGGCGAACCTATCGTATTCACTACCAACGATCCAAATCCTACTTACGGTAGCTGGGGTGGCTTGATAATTCTGGGAAAGGCTGCCACCAATGCGGCATTCCTTGGTCAGCAAGGTGTAGGTGAAATTGAAGGTGGTGTAAACAATGCACAGGGCGACGGACTTTACGGAGGTGGAACTACCCCGGATAACGCCGATAATTCCGGTATCCTTCGCTATGTGCGTATTGAGTATCCAGGTATCGCTTTCCAGCCTAACAGCGAAATTAATGGCCTCACTATGGGCGGTGTTGGTTCAGGTACTGTAATTGACCATATTCAGGTTTCATATTGCGGCGACGACTCCTACGAGTGGTTCGGTGGAACGGTTGACTGAAAATATTTGATTGCCTACCGCGGCCTGGACGATGATTTCGATGCTGATTTTGGCCCCAGTGGTAATGTACAGTCTGCCCTGTCTGTCCT
>DLXL01000648.1:2941-3124 GCA_003448025.1 Saprospirales bacterium
GACTCCTACGAGTTGTTCGGTGGAACGGTTGACTGCAAATATTTGATTGCCTACCGCGGCCTGGACGATGATTTCGATGCTGATTTTGGCTACAGTGGTAATGTACAGTATGCCCTGTCTGTCCGCGATCCACAAATTGCTGACCAGAGCAACTCCAATGGTTTTGAAATTGACAACGATGCA
>DLXL01000359.1 GCA_003448025.1 Saprospirales bacterium
GGGAAAAGCATATCAGCCCCAGAACTGAGGGCCAATATTATCTGGATGTCAGTCAAATGACTCCTGGTGTATATTACAGCAGAATACAAACCCCCGGGGGGTACGGAATCCAAAAATTAATAATCAGGTAATCAGGGTTTACCTTCTAAAAACACCTGCGGATGATTTGCAATATCATCTGTCACTTCGCCGGGATACAAAAACGCTCTATCGCGGAAAATTTCGCGCAACTCTGACGCATCCAGGGCGGTTAGTTTCCCTGCAAACTGCTCGGCCCGTTCAAAACAATACTGCAGGCGGTCCAGCATAAACTGAAAATCTTTGATCCAGAAAATGGTATTCTCCGGAAGGATCCGGAATAAGGATACCTTTTGATCCTCTCTGAACCGGGTACTTAAATTCGGCACTATACTCAGGGAAGACAGATTTTTCTGCGACAATTGCGTAATGGGATCGAACGTTCTGATGGTTTCCACCTCGTCATCAAAAAGTTCGATACGATATGGCCATTCATTTCCAAAAGAAAAGAGATCAACGATGCCGCCGCGGATGGAAAACTGACCAGGTTCAAACACAAAATCGGCTCGTTCGGACCCGTATTCCACCAATACCTGAATGACAAAATCAGCATCCAGTTTCTCGCCTTTTTTTATTTCGATTCAGCTTTTGTTGAGTACTTCCGGTTTTACTACTTTTTCAAACATTGCTTCAGGATAGGTCACAATGATCGTTTTCTCCGAAGCGCTGGTTCCGGTTATTTTACTAATCAACTCTGAACGCTGAAGCATTTGCGTTGGATTAAGATCGTCAAAAAAAGCAGGTCTTTTAAAGGAGTCCGGAAAAAAATATACAGCCTGATCCGGTATTAATCCTTCGAGGTCATTCAAACGATAGGCTGCTTCTTCTTTGGAATTGGCAATCAACAAATGGCAGCTCATTTTTTCTATTTGTATAACGGAAGCTGCCAATATAAAGGACTCCTGTGCACCGGTTAGCCCCTTCAGGTACATTCTGGCTTCCAGTCCTTTTGAACCCAGGGCTTGTACCAGTTGCAATACCGAAGGATGTTTTCGGTAAGCAGCCAACAAAGGGGAAAGATTACTCATTTATGGGTGGATAAGGCGTTACTTTCAGTCGCATTTAATCGGTATTCATTACTAATCCCCTCATAAACCTGGCGTTTCCCAAATAGTTTAAAACCATTTTTTCGCAAAACCTGCTGAGAAGCCATATTGTCGGGGTCTGTTAAAGCTACCAAATAAGGCGCACCTGTTTGAGCAAATGTGTAGGTACATAGCGCTTGCACCAATTCACTGGCTAGTCCTTGCCCCCAAAAGGGTTTCAGAAAAGTATAGCCTATCTCCATATCGGTTTGCTCCTGATCAAAATTGAGGTGTCGGGCAACGCAGTAACCTGCGAATACTTCTTCTTTTTTTAATATAGCTACGAAAACGCCCAGGCCCGGGTTTTTATCGGCGTATTCCACCCAGGAATGCATTCGATCCAGCACCAGTTGTTCCTCTGTGATCGGCGCACGAATGTATCGCATGGTCTCAGGGTCACTCATTGCCTGAAAAAAATACGGAAAGTCCGCTGCCATTGGCAAGCGGATAATCATTCTGGGCGTTTCAAAAATCATAAGGGGTATAAGAATAAACGAATCAGCCCTTTTTATCAAAAAACGCTAGCAAGTCACCCATCGTTTCTTTAAGATCCTTTCGATTCACCACCAAATCAACAAAACCGTTTTCCAACAAAAACTCAGATGTCTGGAAACCTTCAGGCAAATCCCTTTTGATCGTTTCCCTGATGACACGCGGCCCGGCAAAACCAATCAAGGCTTCAGGTTCTGCCAGATGAATATCACCCAACATAGCAAAAGATGCTGTCACACCACCAGTGGTAGGATCCGTAATCAGAGAAAAATAAGGGAGTTTGGCTTTGGCCATTAGCGTACGCTTAGCGCTGGATTTGGCCATTTGCATGTAGGAGAAAGCACTTTCCATCATACGCGCGCCGCCGGTACGGGAAATAATCAATAACGGGCTGTGCTCCTGCAGGCAATAGTCAATAGCCAGAGAGATCTTTTCACCAACTACTGCCCCCATGGAGCCACCTATGAACTTGAAATCCATGGCAGCAACCACCAGTTTGTGGCCATGTACATTGCCTGCTCCTATTGCCAGGGCGTCATTTAACCCGGTTTTTTTTCGGGTATCCTCCAGTCGCTTGTCATAAGGCTTCAGGTCCTTGAACTGGAGAAAGTCTACAGATACCAGATCATCATGCAAGGTGATGTAATCATGGTTGTCAAACAGGATATCAAAATACTCCTCCGACCCAATTGGTGTGTGATAATCACACTTGGGGCATTTGTAAAAATTGTCATGGAGTTGCTTGGTTGTGCTGGTCTCCTTGCATTTTTTACATTGGAACCAGATACCCTCCGGCACATCTTTTTTGGACTTGGTGGCAGTAGTGATGCCTTCACGCAAACGTTTGTACCAACTCATAGGACGGCAGATTGTTAGATCAGAAGCGGCTTTGGGGGAGGGCAAAGATAGACAACACCTTATTCCCTTGCCTAATTTCTGGTAAAGGGATTTTTTTCAGGAAGCATATTTTCCATTTGATGCGTCTAATAATTTGTCATCCAATAACGGGTAAATTTGCTTAAAAAGGCGCTTTTTTTGATCTTTGAGCATTTAACTTTCGTACAACCCTTGGCTGGGCAACCTAAAATTTTATTTACAGCATAACACATGAAACAGCAAAAACTACTTTCTCTGGTGTACCTATTCACCATGTCTTGGTCATTCCTGCAAGCCCAAATTACACCTACCTGTCCGTTCCCTGAACCGCCCGGTGCTGAAACTTGTTCGCAAACTTGCGTTTATTGTAATTTGGATGGGTATCAGGGAACGAACAACGGTACCCCATCCGGAGGCAATACGGTTTGTGGTCAAATTGTACTCCACAATGATCAATGGTTCGGATTTACAGCCGGATCCTCCAGCATCACCATTGATGTGGTATCCAGTAATTGTCAAAATGGAAATGGCCTTCAAATGGCAGTCTTCGACCAGTGCTCCGATCCGGACGCACTTGCCTGCAACCCGGGAGCATCAGGATTAGGCGATCAAACCATCAGCCTGACTTATGCAGGATATATAGAAGGAAAAACCTATTTCCTGTTGATTGATGGCTGGACAGGTGATGTGTGTGATTACACCATTGTCATTTCTGATGGCTCTGTTATTGCTCCAGTGCCGGAAATACCCGATTCCATTACAGGCCCGAATAATCCATGTGCCAATCTTGCAGCAATTTATGAAGTCCCGCCGGTTTATGGTGCAGGATTTTATCAATGGACCGCACCTCCCGGATCGTCTATAAACGGTCAGGGCAATACGGTTCAGGTGAACGCTCCGGGCGGCAATCAGGTAACCGTAACCTTTGGAAATATCAGTGGCAATATTTGCGTAGCAGCTGGGAATGCTTGTAATCCACCCACTCCCCAAATATGCAAGCCGGTTACCATTCATCCAACCCCTACTGTCACCTTGCCCGACGTTACCATTTGCGCAGAGGATCTTCCTTATGAATGGCCATACCAACCTTTTTATATGATTAACTCACCTGGAATCACCACCTTGTCTGGGGTTCAATATGCTGAAATGGGTTGCGACACGATTCTTACGCAGAAAATTATCATTAAGCAGCCCATTATGGTCAACCTTGGTCAGATCGTAGTCTGCCAGGGAGATTGCTTTCAAATCGGGGGGCAGTCCTATTGTCAATCCGGCCAATATCTATCCTCGTTGACCAGCGTAAATGGTTGTGATAGTTCGGTGGTATTTAACCTTACCGTAGCGAATGTAGGTTCAGTGGCACAAATTAATGCTCCTCAAGGTCAAAGCATAAATTGCCTGACTCCATCGGTAACGCTAAACACTAATCCGATCAATAACACGGTACAAATATGGAAAAACATGGCAGGCGATACCCTTGGAACCGGATCGTCTATTACGGTAACAGAAGCAGGGTTTTACACCCTTGAGGTGAAATCCAGCATTCCAGGCGCCAACTGCTCCGGAACAGCAAAAATCCTGATCAAAAAGAATACTAATCCTCCACCTGTAACCGCGTCTGGTGGTACTCTCGATGCAAATAACCCAACTGTTCAGCTCATGGGCAACAGTATTTTATCAGGAATGATATACCACTGGACCGGCCCTAACGGATTTACATCCAGCCTTAAAAAGCCTATTGTTTCCGTGCCAGGTTTTTACACCCTGACCGTCACCAACCCTCAGACAGGATGCTCAACCAGCATCACAGTGGAGGTGATTCAGATGGTTTGATGTAGAGTTGTTTATGGGGTTTATGGGGTT
>DLXL01000136.1 GCA_003448025.1 Saprospirales bacterium
ACCTATTCCTGGACGGGTGGAGCAACTACGCAGGACCTCTCGGGACTTGCAGCGGGCACTTACACCGTGACCCTTACGGACGCCAACAACTGCACGAAGACCCTTTCAGCCACCATTACAGAACCGACCGTAGTAGTCTTGAGTACCACTCAGGTCAACGTGTTGTGTAATGGCAGCTCGACGGGCTCTATTGATTTGACAGTATCGGGCGGCTTATCACCTTATACTTATGCCTGGACCGGCGGCGCCACCACGCAGGATGTTTCCGGCCTGGCAGCAGGCACCTACACGGTGACGGTAACAGATGCAAACGCTTGCACGAAAACAAGCTCCGTTACAATTACCCAACCAACAGCGCTTACCCTCAGCGCCATTTTAACGCAACCGACCAATTGCTTCATTGCCAATGGCAGCATTAATCTCAGCGTATCCGGCGGCGTAGCTGGTTACACCTACGATTGGAGCAATAACGGGCCCAATAACCCGGATATTGATCCGCAAGACCTCATAAGTTTGGTGGAAGGTACCTACACGGTTACGGTCACGGATGCTAATGCTTGCACAGCAACCAGTTCCCATACCCTGGATTACATTGATAACATTTCCCCTTCAATTACCTGTCCCGCCAATATAAGCGTTAATAACAGCCCGGCTAGTGCTTGCAGCGCCGTGGTGACTTACAATTCGCCTACGGCAACCGACAACTGTGGCGTGCAATCAATCGTAATACAAAGCGGCCTCGCTTCTGGAGCAACGTTTCCGGTAGGTACTAGTACCAATGTATGGAGGGCTACCGATTTGAGCGCCAATACCAGTACTTGCTCCTTCACGGTAACGGTTACAGATATTACCCCGCCAGCCATCACTTGTCCTGCAAATATCAGTGTGAACAACAACCCGGCCAGTTCCTGCAGTGCCGTGGTGACTTACGCTACCCCAACAGCCACGGACAACTGCGGCGTGCAAACCATAACTTTACAAAGCGGCCTGGCTTCCGGAAGCGCTTTCCCGGTTGGAACTACCACCAATGTTTGGCGAGCAACCGATGTAAATACCAATACCAGCTCCTGTTCCTTTACGGTCACGGTCACAGACATAACCGCGCCAACAATCACCTGCCCGGCCAATATCAGCGTCAACAATAATCCTGCAAGTGCTTGTAGCGCCGTGGTGCTTTATGCTTCGCCTACAGCGTCCGACAACTGTGGTATTCAATCTGTAACCTTGCAAAGCGGCCTGGCTTCCGGTGGAACTTTCCCGGTTGGAACGACCACCAATGTCTGGCGTGCAACAGATGTAAATAACAATACCAGGACTTGTTCCTTTACGGTAACGGTTACCGACGCGACCCCGCCGGTTATCATTTGCAAACCTTTCATCGCCAATCTGGATGCAACGGGAAATGTAAGCATCACACCGGCCAATGTGTACCAATCGGGTTCCGATAACTGTGGCACGGTGAACCTCGTATCAGTGGTGAACAGCAGTTTCAACTGCAGCAACGTCGGGAATAACCTGGTAACCCTGACGGCCAACGATGGAAACGGCAATACTGCTACCTGTAGCGCCACAGTTACCGTCAGGGACGTGAATCCACCCGTTGCAAAATGCAAAAATGTAACCGCTAATCTCGGTGCAAACGGTTCGGTCACCGTGCCTGCTATTACCGTGAACAATGGCTCTTCCGACAATTGTTCTCTCACCTTTACGCTGACTCCTAATACGTTCAACTGTTCGCAGATAGGTGTGCAGACGGCTACGTTAAGGGCCACAGACGTTGGGGGCAACACATCCACTTGCACAGCAAAGGTGACCGTCCGGGACATCACTGGACCAACGGCCAGGTGCAAAAATCCATCGATTTTCCTGAATAGTTCTGGACAGGCAACCCTGAGCATTGGAGATGTGAACAATGGTAGTACAGACAACTGTGGAATTGCCAACTTGAGCATCAGTCAAACCCAATTCAATTGTTCTGAACTGTTGGGCTCTCCATGGCCGGTGATCTTGAGTATGACTGATGTGAACGGCAATTCATCTTCTTGTATTGGATATGTTTCGGTGAAGGATGCCATCGCACCGGATGCAGTCTGTGAGGATGTAACCGTTGCGCTTGGAACGAACGGGAAAGCCACAGTCTTTGGCGCCGAACTTGCCGTTAACAGCACAGACAACTGCTCAGTTTGGTCATACAGCCCGACTGTAAAGGTGTATACCGCTGCCAATCTTGGAGCGAATAACCTAACCACCACGGTAAAAGACTGGAGTGGAAATGCGGCTACTTGCGTCTCGGTGGTCACTGTTGTAACCCCCGGCAACGGCGACTTCCAAAATGGAGGCGGAGATGGCAAAAGAGACCTGATCGGGAACTTAGACCTTTTAATATTCCCTAACCCGACGAGCGGGGACGTTACAATGGCGTTCGATCTGCCTGCCGAGCAGCCGTTTTCGTTCCGTATTTTCGACACTTCCGGGCGCATGGTCTATAGCCACCAAGACCAAGGGGTCGAGGGAGGAAATGCCATGCCGTTGCGCATGGGAGATCTTGCTCCAGGTGTGTACCTGATTGATTTTCAATCAGAAAATTTGAAAGTGCAGAAGCGATTGGTATTGCAACGATAAACCATAAAACAGTTTCTAAGTATTTTGAGCCGCTTCCTAAGAGATTGGGGGGCGGCTTTTTTATTTTTGTCAAGGGAGCGGGAGGGGTAAACAATGTCCAATGTCCAATATCCAATGCCCAATGTCCAATGTCCAAGTGGGTCGCCTGTTTGGTGTTAGCACATTGGCTGAGCCATATACGTCTGTTTAGCCAGTCAGCCGTGTAAAGCCCAACCATTGTGCTGACGCCAGGCCCCCGCCCCACTTGGACATTGGACATTGGACATTGGATATTGGATATTCTAGTATCTGTACTTCCCTTTCCAATCTTCCCTCAACTTCTGCCGAACCTTGTCTTCTGCCGGGTTTTTGCCGGGTTCGTACAGGATTTTGCCTTCTATTTCTTTGGGTAAATTATCCTGTTGCACAAAATTACCCTCAAAATCGTGGGCATACTGGTAGCCGGAACCATAGTTGAGTTCTTTCATCAACTTGGTTGGTGCGTTGCGCAGGTGCAGCGGCACGGGAAGGGAGCCGGTTTGGCGTACCAGTTCCAGGGCGCTTCCGATGGCCATGTAGGAGGCGTTGCTTTTGGGGGAGGTGGCCAGGTAGATGGCGCATTGGGAAAGGATGATGCGCGCCTCCGGCATGCCGATCATGCGGATGGCATCCATGGTGGTGGTGGCCAGCAGCAGGGCATTGGGATTGGCTAAACCAATGTCTTCAGAGGCCAGTATGACCATGCGCCGGGCAATGAATTCAATGTCTTCTCCGCCGTCCAGCATTCTGGCCAGCCAGTACACCGCCGCATTGGGATCGGAACCGCGCATGCTTTTGATGAAGGCGGAAATGATGTCGTAATGCTGCTCACCTGTTTTGTCGTACAGCGCAGCGTTCTGCTGAATGAGCTCCTTTACCCGTTCGTTGGTCACCATATAGGTTTCGCCGGGTTTGCGGTAGTTGGCCACCAGCTCCAGCGCATTCAGCAGCCGGCGTGCATCGCCGCCAGAGTACAGCAGCAGGGCATCGTATTCCTGGATCCGGATTTCCTGGCTTTTCAACCATTCATCCTGCAGCAGCGCCCGGTCTACCAATCCGATCAATTCTTCTTTGCTGAGGTGTTGGAGCACATAGACCTGGCAGCGCGATAAAAGTGCCGGGATCACCTCGAATGACGGGTTTTCCGTGGTGGCGCCGATAAGGGTGACGATCCCTTTTTCCACGGCGCCCAGCAAGGCATCCTGCTGACTCTTGGAAAAGCGGTGTATTTCGTCAATAAAGAGGATGGCGCCCTTTTGCTGAAACAGATTTTGCTTGTCAGCACTTTCAATCGCATCCCGAATATCTTTTACTCCGGCATTGATGGCTGATAGCTGAAAAAAAGGCTTGTCCAGCAGCTTGGCTATCAGCTGCGCCAGGGTCGTTTTACCAACTCCCGGCGGTCCCCATAGAATAAATGAAGGGATTTTTCCCCGATCAATAGCCTGCCGTAGTACAGCGCCTTCACCCACCAGATGTTGTTGCCCTACATATTCAGACAGGGTTTGAGGACGCATCCGTTCAGCCAGGGGTGTCATATCTTGTCAAATATTCAACTATTGCTTGACCAGTTTTTGCACAGCGATGACCCGGTTACCTTCTTTCCATTGAACCAAATATAAACCAGATGGCCATGAGGCGCCCAGCGTAACCTGACCAATTCCTGGTTCAAGAGTCAATTCCTGAATGATCTGACCGTTGGCATTGGTGACTTCCAGCCTGGAATTTTCTGCTGCAGCATTGTATTGTAACACGGTTTGTTGGGCAAATGGATTCTCCATGACTTTCATAGGGTCCAGCAATAAACGAACCGGTTGTTCCAAATCTTCCCTTCGGAAGGTTGGGTGGAGCGCAATGACTACGCTGGTATCACTTATAATGTTTTGCCTGGAGAGTATTCCCATGCTCTGATCAGGCGCGCTTGCAGCAATGTCATATTGGCCTCTCACAATATTGCTAAAAGTAAAAGCACCATTAACGTCAGAAGTGACGGATGCAGCACTTGTTCCGGAGTACAGCCAAACTGTAGCCCCTTCAACCGGCTGGCCGGTGAAGTATTGTACTACGGTTCCTGAAAGGTCTACCAGTCCGGTTGGGAATAAAGCCACGTCCAGAAAGACTACTTCACCATGTTGGAAAAGCACATCTGCCTGGTAAGTTTGAAAGCCTGAACGGCTCACCTGAACTTTGAAAAACCCGTCTGCCAATTGCCCCATTTTGAACTTGCCATTTGCTGCGGAAGATTCCTGCACATTTGGATTGCTTCCAATAATTTGAATGGTTGCTCCGAGGATAGGCTGCCCGGTCAGGGCGTTGGTTACGGTGCCTTCCAGGTAGCAGGCTCTCACATAGTTAGGGGTCACAACCCAGAATTCGCCGGCGCCCCCAACACTGATATTTGAAGCGATGATGTTGCCACTGGGGAAATTATGGTAAACACCCCAGCAACCCTCACTTCCGCCTCCTGATCCAGGATAAGTGTCATGATTGCCCACTTGTACCAGATTGTCGGGACGGGTAATATCAACAATGGTAAATCCATCCTTGTACCAGGACGTGATAGCCCAGTTGTCGCGAACATAGGTATTGTGTACCATGCTGTTTGACCCTGGGTTGCTTTGGATTTTATCGAGCTGCCGGATGTCATCCGGATTGCTGATGTCAAAAGCCGTAAGGAAAGAATTGTTTACCTCGTCGGTGGTAAGCAATGTCTTACGGTCGTTGGTGATCCAGGTATTGTGCGTGAAGGCCCCCGGAGTTGCCTGCGTGTTAATCAATTCCGGATTGGCTTTGTTGGCCATATTGACCACCGCGAATTGTCCGGCATAAATGTGTCCGCTGTACATCGTGTCATTATCCACATAGCCGTCGTGGATATAGCCCAGGGCGTCGAACTTTCCCACATATTTGGGATTCCATGGATCTGTTTTGATGTCAAAAATTTTGGCTCCGCCGCCGAACAAGTTACCACCCCAGGCATACAGATAACCTTTGGTTTCGTCTATATGCAAGGCATGTATGGCATTCAGCTGGTTTGCAATTGCACCGTCACCTTTGTAAAATTTCCAGGGAAGTACCGGGCTAGGCAACTCCGTCAGGTCTACCACTTGAATGCCCTGGCCTCCTTCGCTGGTTACATAGGCATAGTGCCGGTAGGTTTTGATCTCTTTCCAGAGATTATTGGGGCCTGGAATTTGTACGATTTGCTGAGGTGCATCAGGATTGGTGATATCTATGATAATTAATCCCTGTGCTCCACCTACCAAAGCATATTCATGCCCACGGGAAACATATCCCCAAACATTGGCCATGGTTTGGCCCGGATAGGTAAGTTTTGACCGGAAAGTGGTGTTGACATTTTGAGCGGGCAGCATGCCGGAAAGCAAACAAATCAGCAGGGCTGTAATGACGGAACGGTTGGAGTTTTTTAGCAATTTTAGGGCGAATAAAGCATATTCAGCCATTACCAGACAAGGATTGCATCCGTATTCATGGAATGTCGGCGGACTTTCTGAATATTTGCGCAATTCAGACATTTCTCTACACCTCTTCGATCTGGTACAATCCTATGTTAAGATATGCCATTCTGTTTTTCAGCACCATAAATCTGGCGCTGGCTCAGGCTCCCGTGTTTCCCAAACCTACCCAGGCGCAACTGGAATGGCATGATACGGAGTTCTACTTTTTCTTCCATTTTGGTCCTAATACCTTTACGAACCTGGAATGGGGACATGGAACGGAAACAGAGGATTTGTTTAATCCATCTGCGCTGGATTGTGATCAATGGTGCCGGATTGCCAAACAGGCTGGCGCCAAAGGTGTGTACATTACAGCCAAACATCATGATGGATTTTGTTTGTGGCCATCCCGTATTTCCACGCATACCGTTCGGGAAAGTCAATGGAAAAATGGGAAAGGGGATGTACTCCGGGAATTGGCAGATGCTGCTCGTCGTCATGGATTAAAGCTGGGTTTTTATCTGAGTCCATGGGATAGAAACCATCCACAATACGGTACGCCTGAATACAATGATATCTATGCACAAACACTCACCGAGTTGCTCACCGGATATGGAGAACTTTTTGAAATTTGGTGGGACGGCGCTAATGGTGAAGGTCCAAATGGTAAAAAACAGGTGTATGATTTTCACCGGTTTGAAAAGATTGCAGCCCAATTGCAGCCCAATGCTGTGATTTTCAGCGATATAGGCCCGGGCTGCCGGTGGGCAGGTAATGAGCGCGGACTTATCCTAACGGAAACAAACTGGTGTACCCTGGATACCGCCGGGTATAAACGGGGCGATGGAGGCCCCCCGCTGGACACCCTAAATCAGGGCAATGTTCGTGGAGCACACTGGATTCCTGCGGAGTGCGACGTTTCCATCCGTCCGGGTTGGTTTTATCATCCGGAAGAAGATCAAAAAGTAAAAAGCCCGGATGAATTATTTAATATTTATCTGCGTTCAGTTGGTAAAGGCGCAAATCTTATCCTGAATGTTCCTCCCGATCGCAGGGGCCGGATTCATGAGCAGGATTCCATCGCCTTGGTAGGGATGGGCAAACTGATTCGGGAAAGTTTTCAGGAAAATCTGCTGCGTGGCAGAAAACGGGAATTGGTGCACAGAATTTGCCTGCACACTCCCAGAAGGATTGTTAGTGCCTTAAACGATGGCGATAAAAAGACCTATGAGCTGGTTCATCCGCAAAAGGAAATTCAGTTCGACCTGCGTCGGAAGCGTACATTCCATACCATGGTTCTCCGGGAGTATCTGCCGGAAGGGCAGCACATATCTGCATTCAAGGTTGAGGTAAAAAAAGGGAAGGAATGGGTGGAGATTGCCCGGTCAACAACGATTGGTCCCAGAAAAATACTGAATTTCCCGGAGCAAAAAGCCCGGCGAATACGGGTGACGATACTGGCTTCCAATAATCAGATGCCGTTGTTGAGTGAAGTGGAGTTATACTGGTAGGTTTTTTCACCACTAAGACACTGAAGGCACTAAGCAACAACATGGTTGGAGCGCTTAGTGCCTTCAGTGCCTTAGTGGTGAAAAGTAAAATCTCCCTAGCTCCTTGTTTACTACTGTCAGTGATCCCGACAGTAAATAAGGAGTGCACGTAACGCTTTTTGCCTTTGGACTTTGGCTTTTTGTACTTCATCTCCCGAAGGTGCTTGGCTTTGTTGCCTTTATTGACCTTTTTGTTTTTGGCCAGCTTTTCATGAAATGCGCCTACGGGTTTGGGGCGTAGTTTCAGTTTTACTTCGGGTACGTAAAAACGCTCACTTTCAATCAGTTGTAGAGAGATGTCTACCTCTTCCGGAAAGTCCTTTTTAGGTATGGGTTGGCCCATCAGGGCTTCAATGGATTCCTTAAGGGGAAGTTCTGCCTCGGTACTAAACAAAATTGCCACTCCGTCCTTGTCGGCACGCCCGGTTCGGCCAATGCGGTGAATGAAGGTTTCCGGATCTGCAGGCGTGTCCACATTTATAACGTGGGTAACATCCGTTACATCCAGGCCACGTGCCAGCAAATCTGTACAAATAAGGCCTCTGCATAATCCTTTTTCAAAGGCTGCAACTGCATTTAAACGGAAATTTTGGGATTTGTTGGCGTGTACTATTTCAAATTGATCAGGGAAAGTTTCATCCAGTTGTTTGTGGATCACATCTGCCAACCGCTTGGAAGGACAAAAGATGAGTATCTTTTGCATGGATTCATCCCGGGCCAGCAAATACTCCAATAAATTGATTTTGGTGTAAAAATTCTGCACCGGATACCAGGATTGTTCAATACGTTCCAGTGGCGTTCCTGCCCTTACAGCCTCCACCAGTATGGGGCCCTGGAAATATTCCTGCATTAACTCATCTACTTCTTCCGACATGGTTGCGGAGAACAGCAGATTTTGCCTTTTTTTAGGAAGCAGGGCAAAAATACGCACCAGTTGGGCCCGGAATCCCAGACTCAGCATTTCATCCATTTCATCAATTACCAAATGCCTGATCGATTTCAGATTCAGGTAGCCGGTTAACGCCAGATCCAGAAGTCTGCCGGGGGTAGCAACCAAAAGATCCAGACCTTCTGCAACCATTACCACCTGGGTATTGATGTTGGTTCCTCCATAAACGCCATTGATCCGGATACTCAGGTAAGTGCACAACTTTTTTACCTCTTCCACCATTTGCACCACCAGTTCCCGGGTAGGAACGAGTATCAAGATACGTGGTTCTTTCTGCTTGGAGAAGGTGTACTGCCGCAGCAAGGGCAGCAGATAGGCATAGGTTTTACCGGTTCCGGTTTGGGCAATACCTACAACGTCACGCCCCGACATGATCACGGAGAATGCTTTTTGCTGAATCAGGGTGGGTTCTTTTAGCCCAAGGTCTGAAAGTGCATTAAGCAAAGGGGTATTGAGATTGAGTTCTTCGAATTGCATAGAGGGAATTGGGTTGGGTCAGGTGTAAAAAACAAAAACCGGCGGCTCGCCCGTAAGCGAATCTGCCGGTT
>DLXL01000553.1:0-739 GCA_003448025.1 Saprospirales bacterium
CTGTTCCGGGATGGGGGCAACCTTTTTTTCCATGTGTGGTGTGTTTGGGTTGGGGTGGGTTCGTGTTTTTGGGGTGGGGAGTGTTTGTGTGTTTGGGTTGGGGAGTGTTTGAGTTGGGCGCAAAGCTAAACGTTGCAGGTGATCCTGAATGCAGAAATTTTTAATAAAATATTTTGTTTTAAAATTTGGCAACATAAAACATGGTTTCTATATTTGCCTGACATTTCAAAACAAAACTGTTACAACTTATGGAAATCAACTGGATCGCTGTTGCCGTTACGGCTCTGGTGCCGATGATTGTCGGCTTTGTATACTATCACCCGCAAGTATTGGGTGGCTCCTGGATGCGCGCCAATGGTTTTACCCTGGAATCTGTTGGAAACGGCCCTAAGCCCGTTTTGTATCTGGCAGCACTTGGGTTGTCTTTTCTTTTGTCCATGTTTGTATGTGTGAACGTAACTGGTCCTGGGCAGGACGTTGCGCCGGATGGGCACAGTTACGCCACTTTTGGACATGGAGTGGTACATGGCATTATAATAAGTATCCTTTTGGTATTGCCGATATTAGGTACCATGTCCGTCTTTGAAAAGCGCGGCTGGAATTGGGTGTTTGTCAATCTGGGTTACTGGATGGTTACGCTGGTGGTCATGGCAGGTATCCTCAGCGCCTGGCGATGAAGGAAGGAACAAAGGCTTCGAAGGCACGAAGACGTGGGGACACGAAGGCACGAAGGCGCAAA
>DLXL01000553.1:987-3716 GCA_003448025.1 Saprospirales bacterium
CGTGTCTTTGCGACTTCGTGTCTTCGTGTAATCGCTCTTTCGTGCCTTGACAATTACTTGATGACCTTCATTTTCATTTTAACATCTGTTTTCGGGCGGTCGCCGGGGCCTTTTTCTACAGCAGCGATTTTGTCAATCACATCAAGTCCTTTGATTACCTGTCCGAAAACCGTGTATTCGCGGTCGAGATGAGGGGTTCCACCGCTTTCGAGATAAGCTGCGCGTTGTTCCGGTGTATAGTGGAACCGGCGCATGGATTCGGTTTGGTTCAGCGTGAGTTCGGTTACTGGTGCGCCCTGCACGATGTAGAATTGTGAACCGGACGATTTTTTCTCCGGATTGTTGGTGCGTGCAGCCGATAATGCGCCTTTGATGTGGCAAAGTGAGTCTACAAATTCAGCCGGAATTTGGTAACTCGGACCGCCCATGCCCAGCATCTTACCAGCCGGAGCGTTTTTGGAATCCGGATCACCACCCTGAATCATGAAGCCTTGGATGACACGGTGGAACAGCGTACCGTCGTAGTATCCCTCTTCTGCTAATTTAATGAAATTATCCCGGTGTTTGGGGGTGGAATTGTAGAGCTCAACCGTCATGGTTCCAAAATCTGTTTCGATTTCTACCAGACAACGCTCTGTAGCAGTCACTTGAATCATTTTTTTAAAAGTAGTGGATTTTTTGCCTTTAGTGGCAGTAAGGGTAACGGTATAATTGCCGGAATGAGTGTATCGGTGCTTGGGGCTTACTTCTGTTGAGGTAGCGCCATCGCCGAAATCCCAGGCAAAAGTTAATGGCTTTTTAGAGGTTGGTGTGGTGTTGGTAAAACTTACTTCTACCGGAGCCACAAATTTTTGATCAGCAACCGTGAATTTGGCTTGTGCCTGGGCCAGATAAGCCATGCACAAAAACAGGGGGAAAATCAGTAGTTTCTTCATGCTTTGGTAATACGTTGATGGTAAACAGCTGCAAAGATGCAGATTAATCCGGTTTTTAGAAATGTGTTGGTTGTTATGCAAAAGCAAAGAAGCGGATTGTTTTGGCTTGTTTCCTGCTGTTTCCTACTGACGGGGTGACGGCCAGTCACCCCGTCAGTAGGAAACAGCAGGAAACAAACATTCACTTCCAATACTTTTCAGACCTTTGTCCCAGTTTACTGCAAACATTCTATGATAGAATTTTCCCGTCGTACGTTATCCAATGGATTGCGCGTATTGGTACACGAAGACCACTCTACGCCGTTGGTGGCCGTGAATGTGAGTTATTTTGTAGGATCTCGCGACGAAAACGCGGATAAAACAGGTTTTGCGCACTTGTTTGAGCACCTGATGTTTGCCGGCAGCAAAAATGTGCCGGATTTCGACGATCCCCTGCAGCGCGCAGGCGGGGAGAACAATGCGTTTACCACCAACGATTACACCACATTTTACGAAATATTGCCGGCAGAAAACTATGAAACGGCGCTTTATCTGGAAAGCGACCGTATGGCATCACTCAGCATCAATAAAAAATCACTGGATGTACAGCGAAAAGTGGTGGTGGAGGAGTTTAAAGAAACCTGCCTGAATGAACCATACGGCGACAACTGGCACCATCTTTCCGAGTTGATGTACCACAAACACCCGTACCGCTGGCCGGTGATCGGACTGACGCCGGAGCATGTGGAAAATGCCAATATCGAGGATGTTCGGCATTTCTACCGCGACTGGTACAATCCCTCCAACGCCGTGCTGAGTATTGCCGGCAAGGTAAATGAAGCGGAAGCTTTTGCCCTGGCAGAAAAATGGTTCGGTTCCATACCCGCCGGGCATACGCCGGTGCGCAACCTGCCTCCGGAGCCAGCACAAAAAAAGCCTGCCCGCAAAGTGGTAAAGGCGGATGTGCCGGTTCCGGCCATTTATCTGGCCTTCCGCACGCCCGCGCGCACAGACCATGCCTTTTATGCCGTCGACCTGATCAGTGATGTACTGGCCCTGGGACCTTCTTCCCGTTTGTTCCGGCGGTTGTTGAAGGAGCAAAAGTTGTTCTCTACTGTAGATGCCTACGTGACCGCCAATCTGGATCCCGGATTGCTGGTCATAGAAGGTCGGCCCTCAGAAGGTATTACGGTGGAAAAAGCCCTGGAAGCTGTCTGGGCAGAACTGCATCAATTGAAAAATGAGGCCATTGACGAGCGGGAACTGAAAAAAATCCAGCATCGTTTTGAAAGTACCCTGGTGTTCTCTGAAACCAGCGTACTCAACAAGGCCCAAAACCTGGCTTATTACGAACTGTTTGACCGGGCTGAACTGATGAACGAAGAAACGGATATCTACCTCGGTATTACAGCTCAGGAAATGCACGAGGCCGCGCAGCGTTTGTTCCGGGAAGAGAACTCTGCTACGTTGATTTATTTGCCGAAGTGACTTGGGATTCAGACCTGTGAGGTTTCCAAAACCTACGGTATGTACACAAGTTGAACAGGTGTTTTGGATCGATCCTTCCATTCATTTTGAAAACGGCGTAGCCGTGACATTTTGGTGGCCCAGATGGTGGTATGGTATTTTTATTATGGCAGAACGGCGTAGCCGTGACATTTTGACAATGTCACGGCTACGCCGTTCTGCCATAATAAAAATACCATACCACCATCTGGGCCACTAAAATGTCACGGCTACGCCGTTTTCAAAATGAATGAAAGGATCGATCCACAACACCTATTCAACTTATGTACATACCGTAGGTGTTAAAGG
>DLXL01000126.1:0-7528 GCA_003448025.1 Saprospirales bacterium
AAAGGCCCGGCTTGCTCCCCGGCGGAAATGGTCTGATCTACGTTCAGTCCCCTGGATGCCGTTTCGGTTTGAAAGAAATTTTCATTGGCTTTCAGTATAGCCGTGGAGTCCATATCGAACTGAATACCGCCAAACAGCGCGGCATGGGCATTAAGCGTTTGGAAGGTGGTGGCACTCACTAACTGCCGGGTGCTACCCAGTCCGATCAATCGAAACCGGTCGGCTACAATGGAATCTTCGTTGATGGCTACTGCGCCCAGATTGATACGGTGCAACAAGCCGGCAGGGGCAAAATATAACGTATTGAAGTCTTTCAGGTGCGGCATAAGGGGGTTCCATATCAACTCGAAGAGGGTTTTGCGAGGTGTTTCCATCACAATTATCCCGCGTTTTTGAACGGAGTACAGTGTTTCCACATAATTCACTTTTTTTTCTCCGGTGGTATGCAACAGTTTCTCCAGATCGCCCTCTTTAAACAGCGGGATTATTTCCGGAGCAGCAGCTCCGGGCTTCACCAATAAAGCCGCGTACTGGATACTATCAGGCGATTCCCGCTGAAAACGAACGAACTCGATAGCTGTTTCCCCAGGTTTAAGGGCATTGCGGACGGTTTCCCATTGAGGAATATTACGCGACTGCTCAAATGCCGGCAGGTTGCGCAAAAGGTTTTTTTCTAAGTCTTCAGCTTCTTGTTCAACCGCTGCAATTTTTTTTCGTTCTGAAACAGGTCTGGCATAGCGTTTGGCCAGTTTGCGCCTGGCCTCCTGCCATTGCATATAGGTTGCCCGTGTCAGGCTATCGGCGGCATCGCAGGCGCGAAGTAGCAGCCTTGAATTTTCAAGCAAATAACCGTTAAAAAATAACGCATTGGAAAAGGCCATCTGTGTTACCGACGGATCCGGATATGCCATGGCAAAAGCATAAAACTGATCCGACTGTGTGGTAAAGGTTTTTAAATAAGCATTCTGTTGCGCTTCCGATGAATATTGGGCCGATTTATTGACCAGGTTCCACACCAGTGGTATGTATTCCAGGAAATAAGCACGAGCTTTATCGGGTTGCCGCTGAGAGGCATAAAAGCCGGCCAGATGAAACAGGCTTCCGGCATAATCGGGATGGTCCTTCCCGAATACCTTTTGCCGGATATCCCGGGCTTCGAGGTAGTAAACTTCCGCCTTTTCGAATTCTTTTTTTGCCAGGTAAAGCCTTGCCAGATTATCCAGACTTAGGGCATAATCCGGGTGTTCTTTACCGAATACCCGGGCCTGAATGTCTTTGGCTTCCTGAAATAGTGGCTCAACCTTGTTGTATTCCTGCTTTAGGAAATACAGTTCGGCCAGGTTGTTCAGCGTAACGGCATAAGCCGGGTGCTCCTTTCCCAGCACGCGTTCGCGGCGCTCTTTTGCTTCCAGGTAAAGCGCTTCGGCGCGGTCAAAACGTCCTTTTTTGACGTACAAGAAGCCGAGGTTATTCAGGCTTGCGGAATAGTTCGGATGGTCTTTGCCCAATACCCGCTCCCGTATGGCCATCGATTCCAGATAGAGCGGTTCGGCTTTGTCGAAATCGCCTTTTTCGGTATAAACATTGGCCAGGCTGTTCAAACTCCAGGCATAATCGGCATTTTCCTTGCCCATTACCCGTTCCCGAATCCTCATAGACTCAAGGCAAAGCGGTTCGGCTTTGTCGTATTCGCCGGTGGCACGGTACAGATTGGCAAGAAAATTAATGGTGCGGGCATAGTCCGGGTGCTCTTTTCCTGGCGTTTTCTCCTGGATGTGCATAGCTTCCAGGTATAAAGCTTCCGCTTCAGGGTAATAGCCAAGGTCTTTGGTTGTGCTCGCCAGGTGATAAACCGTAGTTGCATACTCCGCATGCTCCTTGCCGATGGTTTTTTCCTGAATGGCTTTTACTTCCTGGTAAATGGGCTCCGCTTCATCCATCTTACCGGAAAGATCCAGCAGGCGTCCGTGCTGAAAGCGGCATTTGGCATATACCACACTTTGTTCTCCAAAGCTGTTTCTGGCAAGGGTTTCGGAGGCTTCAATAGCAGACAAGGCGTCAACGTACCGGCTTTTACCCTGAGGCATCAAGGATTTGGAGCGATCCAGCAGACTGTCTATTTGCCGGTTGATATCAGGTTGCCCCACCAGCCAGGCAGGCAAAAACAACAGGAAAATGGGTAAGCATTGTTTCATAGCCGGGTTGCACGTGGGAAAGAGAAATCAAAATTAACAGATAATTCCAGACATCTAGGCCACGTAATGTCGGAATAAACGTTTCTTCACATAAAAATAAACGATGAGACCTGTTTTACTCCTTTTACTCTGCCTCACTGCATACGGTGCTTCCGGACAAAAAATGCTGCTCCTCGAGCGCGCTAACCGCGCCCGAACTACCAAAATGTACATTGGCGATGTGCTTCGCTTTCGTATGGTTGGAGAAGAAAATTATTGGTACAAGCGCACTATTACCGACATTTTACCGGAGTCCAACACATTGATGCTGGACAACTTTGCCGTAAAAATCCCCGATATCCAAAGTATCAAGGTTCATCGCAAACCCATCTGGCGTATCCTGGGAGGCGCAGGATATACCCTGGGCGCTACACTTGCCTTTGCCACTACGGTAGGCCGCTTTGGATTCCAGGATAAAGAAATCAATGCGCCAAAATTGTACGGTATTGCCCTGGCCTCCACCGGAGCTGGCTGGTTCCTCACCAAATCCCGTAAACTTCGTTTGGGTAATAAACACCGGCTGCGGATTGTGGAGATCAAATTTGAATAGAAGGTGGGAAGGGGGCAGGAAGGCACAAAGGCGCGATGACACGAAGGCGCGAAGGCACGAAGGCGCGAAGGGGTTGGCCTGTGGCCAACGATTAAGAGGGGTATCATTTGGCTACGCCAAATAATACCCCTTTGTGTCTTCGCGCCTTTGTGTCCTTGTGCCTTCGTGCCTTAGCGGCCCCTTAGTTCCTTTTTTTCCTTATCCGGAGATCCATTGTGGCAAAACCGCCGGCATCAAAATGTTCTATCCTGATTCGGTGTTTGCCACCCAGATTCACACTGATCTCGTTGGTTTCAGGTTCGTGTACATCCCAGTTGTCTACCACCAGTTGATCATCCAGGTACATTCGAACGCCGTCGTCGGAAGTGAGTTCAAAAGTGTAGATGCCAGGGATGATATCAAATTCTGTACTTGCTTTTGTAGCAAAACCGTCTTCCGGAACGCCAGGCGCCGGGCTTCCCCACCAGGCTGAATAAAGTTCGGGTTGCTGCCTGGTAGCCAGAGGGGGAGCAGCAAAGGTTTTGTTGGCGGAAAGGCTGTCGTACCGGAAAAACTCCATTTTCCAGTCGAAATGCTGTTCCAACCGGTCGAAAGTGAAGTAGTATTTCGTGCCGGTGGGAACCACTTCTCCAAATACTGTTTTTGCGCTTTTAGGGCTGGTATATTCAAATTCCAGGTAAAGGGATTTGGAGGCAGGGTCGCGGTCTACGGTAATGGTTTGTGGGGTGGTTCCTTTTCGGGCACTGATGTATTTTACCCCCTCTGTTTTGGTAATGCTCCAGTTGCCGGATGGTCCTACAATGGCAATAGAATACTTATTGCCGGCCACCGTATCCAATACGGCAATTGGGCGCAGAAAATCATAAGGGCCCCATTCATCCATGATGATAAATGCTCTTCCTTTTGGGAATCCGCGGGGCAGGGCTGCAATCATACCATCCGGTAAACTATCAGGCTCCACCAACTCTCCGTAAGTAATATCCAGTGGGGAATATGGGTTTTCCGGCTTTTGGCCCGGGTGGGAAAAGTTTACATTTTCAGATCCGGCTATTTCAGGATGTGCCCACAAGGCTTAGATCTGAGGTGCGGTTCCATACACTTCATTGCGAAGGAATTTCAGGTTTTCGTTGGGATGTGGGGTCTCCAACAAGGTTTCAAAATTGTAGAACAGGTTTACGCCATTAATGGAAACATCTTTGGAGCGACTGATTTTCAAGGGTTTGCGAGTTAAAAGGAACACATTCCGGTCAATGATGGCATTCCGGCTGCGGGTGTCGCGTTTTTGAGCATACCCCCAGTCAGAAGGCTGTGTTTCACGGGCCCAAAGCTGGATACCAACGCTGTCGCCTTGAAAAACGTTTTGCCTGATGGTGTCGTTTTGCCCGTGTTCAATTGCGATACCGGTTTTGCAATCGGCAATAAAATTGCCCATGATGTAGGTTTCGTAGCTGTAACCGCCCCAGATTCCATAGGTACATTCGCGTAGCACGTTGCCCTGGATTTTATTTCTGGAAAAGGTTACTTCAATGCCATTGGTAGGGGCATAGCTAAAATCGTTGCCAAAAATCCAGTTGTCGTTACAGCCACCTTTACCCGTATCCATGGTGCTTTGCCCTGCCCAAAGGAAGAGTCCATCGCCACAGTGGGTAGCGGAGTTGTAGGCGATGGTGTTGTTACTGCTTTGTTCATACAGCAGAATGCCGGCAGAGTCCTGACCGCGTTGGTAAAACCGATGAGAATAACCGCGCACATTCCAATCCAGCCGGTTGTGCATCAATTTGTTACCACTGCTCCGGTACAGGCCTATGCCGAGGCCGGAGTTGAAAACAAAGAAATTGTTGTACACCAGCCCGTCGTTGCAGCCGGTCATAAGCAGGGCATTCTGGCATCCGGTAACTTTACATCCACGCACGACAGGTTTTAAACAGTTTTTCAGATACATGGCACTTCCATATCGGAGCCACTCATCTTTTTCGTTTTGGTGATAACTTAGCCAGTCTGAAAAGTCTTCGCGCTCCCGAATGGAGCGCAGCCGAGGACGATAATTGTAGGAAAAATCGCAGTTTTCAATGACCAGATTTTCCACGTTTTCGGCATATAAGGCAACCTTATAGCCGCGCGCTTTTGCATTTTTAATGGTGATATTTTTCCCGTTCACTACTATGGCCGTACCCGTGAGGCCATCGGGCAAAGCATTGGTTGGTGCGCCACGCAATTCTGTATTCTGGAAATCAATCACCAGGTTTTCGCCTGAAATGGTAATGCCGGTTTCGTTGGCAGCCACTGAAATATCGTACACGGTGGCAGCAATGTTGCAGGATTGTTCTATGCGCAAACCTTTGGTAAGTGGTATTTCCGGGGTTTGGGCAAGCAATATAAGGGGAGAAAAAAAGGTCAGGGCCTGAATAAACCGTTTCATGTGTAACATTTGAGGCAAAAATACCTCCTTTTGATACCCCGAAGGGTTTTGTGTCTGATTTCGTTTGGATATTCCGGATAAAAGATTATTTTTGTAAACCAAAAAAACAACAAATATGACCACTCTGGCGCCTACATTACCCCTGTCCATCGAGGAATACCTCGAAATGGAATCCCGCTCCCGGGTGAAACATCATTACAACAGAGGCCAACTTGAAAACATGCCCGGAGGAACCTTGAAACACAATATGATCTCGAGTAATGTGATTACCGCGATCAATATCGCCCTGAAAACCATGCGAAAACCATATTTGGTAAGCAATAGCGACACCAAAATCTGGATACCCGCCATAAAATCCTTCTATTACCCGGATGCCGTGGTTATTTGCGAGGTTCCGGAATATTATGGTAACCGCAAAGACGTCATTATCAATCCTTTGCTCATCGTGGAGGTAGCCTCTCCGGCTACGGAAAATTTTGATCGAAGCGGTAAATTTCTGGATTACGCCACCATCGATACGTTTAAGGAGTACCTCCTACTTGATCAGGATCAGCCCTACGCCCGCCAATCACAGCGTGTGAATTCAGACACCTGGCAAATGAGTACTATCCAGGGTATGGATCAATATCTTGAACTAAAATCTATCGGTTGCCTGCTTTCCATGCAGGATGTGTATGACAAAACGGATATGCTCTAAAAAAATCCGGGTGCTCACTTGCAAGTCCGGGTTTTTTTATTGCACCTTTGTATCGTCGTACTGATACGATATTGCGATTTGTTATCTAATTCCCGGAATGCCATTCCGGGATACATCATGTACCGCTATGCACACTGCCACCGCCCGACTTCCATACACCGACGCGCTTTCCCTGTATCGTCAGCTGAAAGGGAATGGTCCTACCTGCCTGTTTGAGTCTGCATCTACCGTGGATAAATCAAGCAGGCTTTCCGTTATAGGTTTTGAGCCAACACTGGAATTAATTGGTAAAGACGATCATCTGGATATTCGTTTGCTGGATGCCAGGGGAGAAATATTTTATCAATTTTTGAAAAAAACATTTGCCCTGTTTGTGGAAAGTGAACGGGAGGGCCGACTGTTGTTGCACATTCCAAAACTTCCGTTCCACGGCGCTGAAGATGAGCGCCTGGACCGACAGAACATCGTGCAGCCATTGCGCAGCATGTTGGCGCATTTTAAAACGTCCGACAAAAACTTCATGGGGCTTTACGGAGCGCTGGCGTATCAGTTTGTGTATCAGTTTGAGGATTTGCCTTATTCCAAGCCATGCCCGGAACCGGATTTTCATTTGTTTTTATTCGATAATATCCTGCTGTTCAATCATTTAACGCTTGATTTGACGGTATACATCACGCGTGCCGATGAAACGGCAGCTGAACAGGATCTCAAGGCGTTTTTATCCAAATCAAACACAGACCCGTGTCATGCAGCGCCCACTGCGCCCTTAAAGGGATCCGCAGATGAGGTGCTGCAGATAGGGAAATTTGTAGCTACGCCGGATGATGAAACTTTTCGCCGGCAGGTGCAACGAGGTATTCAACTATGCCATGATGGCGAACTTTTAGAGATTGTACTCAGCCGGAAACTCACTGCTCCGGTGAGCGGCGATTTGCTGCCTTTGTATGCCCGATACAAGGCTATTAACCCTTCTCCTTACCTTTTTTATTTTGATTTTGGCGATGAGACCCTGCTCGGCGCCAGTCCGGAACTGATGTTGCGCTACGAGAACGGACGGGCTACCTTACGTCCCATTTCAGGCTCTATCAGGCGCTCGCAGGATCCTATGGAAGATCATCGCCTGATGATGCAATTGCTCAACGATCCTAAAGAAAACTCGGAGCTGGATATGCTCATTGATCTTGGGCGAAACGATCTGGCGCGTATCTGCCAGCCGGGCATCGACATTGAGCACTATCGTATTGTGGAGAAATACTCGCATGTAACGCACACCGTGGCACAGTTGAGTGGTACGTTGCAGGCGCGTTATTCGGGGTTTGATGCACTGATTGCCAGCCTGAATGCCGGCACACTCACCGGCGCGCCCAAAATTGCCGCCATGCGTTACATTGAGGAGATTGAACAGCATACCCGTGGTTATTACGGCGGCAGCATTGGCTGGCTACTGTTCAATGGAGATGTGAACACCGCCATCACCATCCGGACCGCCCACGTGCGCGATGGTCTGCTCTCTTTCTCCGCCGGCGCCACTCTTCTCTATGAATCCGTTCCGGAAAACGAACTCCGCGAAACTAAAATCAAATCCGGAGCCTTTATGGCAGCCGTGGAACGATGAACGATGGACGATG
>DLXL01000126.1:7719-15450 GCA_003448025.1 Saprospirales bacterium
TCGTCCATCGTTCATCGTCCATTACTGCTTCACCACCTTCAACGCTGCGCCGGCGCCATTTTCAGACACGATGCGCACAATGTAGTTTCCGGAAGGGTAGGATTGGAGGTCAATGTCCAGCATGTTTTCACCTTCTGAGAAGGTCACATTGCGTGTAAGCAGGGTTTCTCCCAGGATACTGTGCAAGCTAATGCTGGCGTTGGTGGAAGCCGGAGCTTTCATACGCAGTTGAGCTATGTCTGCAGTTGGGTTTGGAGAAATACTCATCGCATATCCCTGATCCTCCATATCTTCTATACCCACTTGAAGGCTTCTGGTTCCGTTGGCGAACCAAACACCCCAATAATGTCCAGGAATCAGGGAAGTATTGCTGCCCTGTGGCTGAATTTTATTTGGATTCAGGCCTTGAGAACGGATATCGAAACCCTGCGCGGTTGGATTGTCGTAAATCAGGCGGGTATCCAACCGGTTATAGTTAGGATAGCCCAGGTCGCCAATATTGGATACAATTACATCATAATCGCCTGTTTCTGCATTTGCGCCATAAATATCATTGCGCACGGTGCCGGTTTCGTCGATCAGATCGAATGCCAGAATATAAGGCGAGTTTTTAGACAGCGTTGGGTTGTTGATGCTCACTTTTTCCGGCAAACCGGTAAAGAGTTTGGTGATAAATGCATCGCCACCATCGGTAAACTGGTCATTTTCCCAGAACTGAACAAAGCCGATATCCCAGTAGCCAATATCGTCCAGGGTGTTATACGCATCGTACATCAGGTAGGTATTGGAATAATCAAACTCCATCACATCTGCAAAATCCACATCGCCTGTGATTTGTCCCTGAGTGTAGGTTGGATTGTACAGGAAAAACGTTTCAAATCCGCCAAAAGGATCCGCCAGATCATAAATGTAAATGCGAGGCTCCAGAAAATCTTTCAGCAAGGCCAGGAAGCGGCCGTCTTTGGAGATGGCGGCATTGCGCCATGGACCATCATCCACGGTACTCACTACGAATTGGTTTGCCTGCCAGTCGAATTCAATGGCCATCAACTGATTGTTCTCATTGATGAATACCATGCTCACGCCATTGTCGGTAATACTTGGACGGCTAATAATGCCCCCCGTATACAACGATGCGATCACGGTACCTGTGCTGGTGGCAATTTCCAGATCGTTGTTGTTTTTGGTACAAAGGATATAGTCAGTGCCTGGATTTGGGCTTAAGGTTCCCAGGTAATTGCCACTCGGGGCACTTCCGCCGATACCTACCGCTGCGAAAGCGTTTGCGGCTGCATCGGCCACAGAGGAGCCATACAAATCGTTGGAAGCCTGGATAACGGCTAAACGACAATCCACGAATTTGCTGGATTTCACCAGGTAATCGCGGAGGGCTTTGTAGAACACCTGTTCAGCTTTTGCATTGCCTACGGCTGCATTGGTAGCAAACAGATAATAAGCGCGGTTGATAATGCCGGAATTGATATGTACGCCTCCGTTATCCTGCGGACCAACATATTGATCATTGGTGTGAGCCGGTTGCCAGAAAGAACTATTGGCCGGCTGACCATTGTTCGGGTTTTGCATGTCGCGCAGGGCAGTAGGCAAACCGCCGCCGCTTTGCATCACATCTTCCCCGATTTTCCAGTCGTTCACGTCGCCGTCAATCATCTGGCCGAACACATCAGCGAAAGATTCGTTGAGGGCGCCACTTTCGTTCTGGTAAATCAGGTTGGCGGTTTTTTCAATCACCCCGTGGGTCATTTCGTGGCCGCCTACATCCAGGCCGCGGGCTAATGGTTTGAACACAGAACCGCCATTTCCGTAGAACATGGCTGCGCCATTCCAGAAGGCATTTTCCATGGAAGTGCCATCAGCTTCTGTTACATTTACGATACTGATTACGTTGCCTCCAACCCCATCAATGGAATTGCGGTTGAACTTCGTTTTGAAGTAATCAAAACTCTTGATCGCGTTATAATGTGAACTGATGGCAGCCTTTTTATTGGTAAACGTTGTATTGTTGGAAACAATTAAATCTACGCTGAAATTCTGATTTTCCGGAGAGGTGTTGGAAGCATCCAGTGTAACGATGACGCCTACCGGATCAGCAGGCATGGTAGAGGCGCCTGCATTAAACATGGATTTGCTGGCATCTTCCAGCGTAACCTGGTTGCCAAATTGCCAACCGGCTAAAGGTAAATTGCGGGTTACATCCAGCAAGTCTACACCGCTGATGTTCACCGGACCGTCTACCATATTAGGCGCATTTGGCGCATGGTCTGCATGGGCTGCCACCGATGCGGTGTTGTGCCCTTTGGCGTGGTAATGGCCCAGCAGGTTGCAGGTATGTTCGAAGGAGTTCAACACCTCGCCGGTAGCGGCGTCGATGAACCATTCGGAGCGGCTGAACACATTGGGGCGGGCCGCTACGTGCCAGGCCAGGCGTTCGCCGTTGAGTTTTTCGTTCACGTGGAAAACCACCAGCGTAGCGCTGAATGGCTGACCGTCAATCAGTTGAAGGTCTTGCTCGGTCCAGTCGGTTTTGAGGTTTTCCAGGCCGATGGCTGTTTTTACCTTCCAGATAGCGGCTTCAGCATCCATAGATGGCGTTACGGAAGCCAGTTCAGGCGTAGGGAAATAGCGGCCGTTCATGCGCATGAAAGCGCCGCCCTGGGTATGGCAAATGAGCTCTGAGCCCCAAACAGGCAGGCCGTTGAAGGTTTGTTCCAGGCGCACGTGGGCGTTGCCCTGCTCGTCGGTGGATACAGATTTGGCGGTAAACTCCTGCGCCGGTTGGGCAATGCCTTGTGGCTGCAGGCTGGCGCAGTATTCCAGGGCGCGCTGGTCCAGCGGTTTGCTCTCAGCGTTGTTGCCGGAAGCGGCCGTTTTGCCTTCAAAGAACATAGGAAGGCCATTTTCGGCGCGTTTCAGGGCAATATTGTTTTCAGAAACACCGGGCAGGGTGTTGAGTTGTCCGGCAGGTTTGAAGCGTGGAGCCGTTACATAAAACGGGTTGTTTGCCGGCGGAACCGCTTTACCCGGCCAGTTGATCTGCGGGGTGAAAGGGTGCTCGTCGGTTTTAGGAGGAACGGGTTTGCTGCGTTGTGCAGAAAGCGTGGCTACGGCCAATAGCAGTAGCGTGAGGAGGGAAAGGATTTTCTTCATGGAAAAAGAAGGAGGGTTGGTGTAGGTAATCTGAATTTGGAAGTACAAAGATGGGGAAAAAAATGGACTGCTGGACACTAGATAACGGACATTATACTGTTGGACGTTGGACCAGACCCAAGCGCGGCAGAAAAAGCCAAGCCCCCCACTCACCCCTGGGGCGGCAGCCCCACAACGTCGGTAGAATCCCTGGCCGCATCGCGGCAAAATCAAAGCGCATCCAACATTTGTTTTGAATTGGTAATTGTTGCTATATTCGTTTCACAAAGTCTTCCGCCGCGCTTGGGTCTTTTGACCCAGCGCAGTTCACGTGAGTAGCTTGGCATTACGTGTTTGCTCATTTGCCATGATTGATGGGTGCATTAGCTTAATCACTCACGGACATTGCGCTGGGTCAAAAGACCCAAGTGCGGCGGAACCAACTCTCCAATGGTGTCTATTTCTATGCTCTCAATGGCGTCGTCTCTGGTAGGTTCATCATCAGTAATTAATCTCCATTTCAGCATGGCCGTACAGCGCGGGCAGTATCAGCACCCCACGGTACGGCCATGCTTTTTATTTTTATCCATGAAACTCCTTGCTTTTTTATGTGCGATGTGCCTTTCTATTGCACTTAACGCTCAAAAATATGATTATGTATGGATTATTGGCGACGATAACCAAACAGCAGACACGACCCATGGCGGAGCAACCATTGATTTTAACAATCAACCGCTCCAAGCTAAATACCACTTCCGAGAACTCAATATGTTTATGGCAAACGCTAGTATCTGTGATACATCGGGGCAGTTGCTTTTCTACACGAACGGTTGTGATATTGCCGGAGCAGATGATGAAATATTACCCAATGGTGATGGAATTAATCCTGGAGCCTGGCATTCAATTTTATGTGATCAGAACAACGATGGATACGCCACCGGATATCCGGGAATTTTTATATTGCCCAACCCTGACTCATCGGACGTACATTATCTGTTCCATCAAAGCATGAAATATGGCAATAACCCTGTGGAATATGCCTTTGTTTCCCAGTTGCTCTATTCTGTGGTCAGGAAAGTCGACGGAATACCAAAATCATACTTTGTTGCTGAAAAGAATATAGCAATAGTGGAGGATACCCTTGCTTCAGGGGAAATGAACGCCGTGAAACACGCCAACGGGAAAGATTGGTGGATAATCCTGCCCAGAAGGAACAGCAACCAATTCTATATCTTTCTTTTTACCAAAGATGGTATTGTAGATACGCTAACTCAAACCATTGGAAATATTCCCCCACCTGAGAAAGAGGGTTACGGGCAAACTACATTTTCACCTGATGGGAGCAAAATGATTCGATTTTATCCGCATGAAGCAATAGGGCTTTATCACTTTGATCGTTCAACAGGGTTATTTACAGATTTTGATACCATTCATATTGACTTCGGCAATTTTATTTCATTTGATGGAGGCTGTGCGGTTTCACCTAATGGGCGCTTTTTATATATCACAGCCTTAACGAAGGCTTACCAATTTGACCTTTTGGCTTCGGACATAAGTTCAACTCAAACCACCATTGCTACCTGGGATGGGTTTGTTGACCCAATCGCCATTTCCTTTTGGCGGTGTCAACTAGGTCCAGATTGTAAAATATATATAATCGGCGGTGGAGATACCCGCTACTATCACATTATTCACAATCCTGACGAACCTGGCTTAGCCTGCAACTTCGAGCAGCGCGGCCTAGTCCTTCCCACGCCCATCGGGGCCAGTATTCCGTATTTTCCTAACTACAGGTTAGGGCCTATTGATAATCCGGGGCTACCTTGTACTGCCACAGTAGCGGTCAGCAGCCCTCCGGGTAACCGGCATCTCGGTGTGCGGGTGTATCCCAACCCGGCAGGAGGTCAGCTCACGGTTGCGTTGGAAGGTACTATGGGGCAAAAGCACATCGTGTTGCGGAATATGTACGGGCAGACCGTGAAACAAGTCTATGTGACAGGCCAGAGCGAGACCTATACATTGTCGGTAAAGGATCTGGTCAGCGGAATATACCTTTGGGAAGTGACTACGGCCTCGGGGGTGCGTCTGGGGGCTGGGAAGGTTATTAAAGAGTAAGCAGAGCTCCCCCTATCCCTCACACATACCTCCCATCCACCTCCGTCAGCACCGCTCCGGCAAACTTTGGCCCGAGCGAACGCAGGTAATCCAGCGAGGTCTGATCTGCTGCCTTCAAGGTGGAATGGGCATTGAAAACCGCTAAAATACGATCGGCATAAGGCGCCAGCTCCTGTGCATCGGAATAATCATTGAGGGCCGCTGCTTCCAGCAGTATATAGTCAAAATGTGCCCCTAAATCTGCCAAAAATGCCCGAAAAGCAGGTTCTTCAAGCAGTTCTGCCGGCGATTTGGGCAACCCCACATTGCCCAGCACTTCAACGCGCTGCCCCTCGGCCTCCTCGGCGCTCTGGTTTTTTAACTGAAATACCGCATCCAGCCCGTGCTTTTTGAGCAACCCGTTCAGCAGCTCTTTGTGCACACTGGGCTGATCTGTAAACGACTCCGGCAGCGGAGCTTTAAAATTGGTGTCCAGCATCAGCACCCGCTTTTGGTTGAAGGCCAGCGAATGAGCCAGCGAAAGCATGGTGAAGGTTTTGCCCTCCTGGATTTTGACGCTCATCAGCAGCCAGGTTTTGCCGCCTGAGGCCATGATTTGTCCGCGCAACTTGCGCAAACTCTCCCGAAACGCCGTGGTAGCCGCGTCCGGATTGCGTGCGGCAAAAATGCGCTCCAAATCATAACCCTTCACCGAAATAGCCGGAATGACGCCCAGCAAAGGCAACCCGCCGGTGTATTTTTTAAACAAATCGGGCGACTGTATGGAGCCGTCCAGGTAGGCCAGCACGAACAGCGCGATCACCGTGAGCGTGCCCACCACAATGGCGGCAAAAATGCTGATCAGGGTACGACGGTCGGGTTCGGGCCATTCCGGAAGCTGGCCGGTTTGCACCACCGTGAGCGGATTTTCGGCGTTTTCCAGCGTAAGCTTGGCTTTGATGAATTCATCGTTCACTTTGTCGAATTCCAGCTGCGCATTGTCTTGCTCCTGTTGCAGCTTGGAATACACCTCGTCGCTCACCACCATGCTGCCCAGTTTGTTTTTGAGGGCGTAGATTTCGTTGTTGGTGCGGTTGTAGCTGGCCTCGGCTTCAATACGTTCCAGATCCACACCAACACGGTCTTTATACAGTTCTTCGCGCGTTTTTTTGCCTTCTTCATTGCGCGGTTTGCCTTGTGCGCGGGCGGAAGCGCGCATGGTGGCTTCCAGTTCAGCTTTGGCATCGGCAAGTTCGGTTTCTATGTCCTCGTTTTTGCCGCCCGCTTCGGCGCTTTTGCGGGTGAGTTCGCGCACGCGCTCCATTTGCTCGGCCGTGCTGTTTTTATCCAGCAACCGGCTTTGTACCTCCCGGGCATCGCGCGATTCGCGGTCGCTCTCGTATTTTTTAATGCGGTTCACCGATTCAGCGGCGGAACGTTTGCGGGCGTCGGCGCGCTGGCGTTCAAACTCCAGTTTGGTGATTTGCGCCACCAGTTCCTCGCTCTGCCTGCCCAGCACCGGCAGTCCTTTTTGTTTCAGGTATTCAAATTTCAGGTCGCTGATGGAATCCACCACGGCCTTTTTTTCTGTGGCTAATTTGGCGTAGGAGTCTACGTTTTTGCGCTTTTCGCGCACCAAAAGGTTGTAATAATAGGTAAGAAAGCGCCGCGCATACGCATTCACGAGGTATTGCGACAAAGCCGGAATTTCTGTGGTCACGGCAATGTCTAAATAATCCGTCTGGCCCTTTCTTTTTACGGAAAGACTGCGCAGGATGGCGTCGTTGTCGTACCCATAAACACGGGCCACTTTATCCAGCAAAAAATCGAAATCAGGAGAGAAGGAGGGATCTTCCAGGCTATCGAGCTGAATTCCTTTCAGTTGTTGCAGGAGGCTTTGTTTTTCCTGCTCCGTAAATGGCAGCGCCGGGTTGGGTTGGCGAAAAGCCGTTTGCCCGCCCAAATCGTGCTGCAGCATCTCAATGGTAACCAGTTTAATGGCAGAGCGCGATTGCGCAAATTCCAGCAGGTTGGAAAAAGCGTTTTCTACCTGGTATTGCTGCACAAAAGCATCGGAATTATCTGAATTGATGCCTTTGTAGTTTACAATCCCTGTGGCCATCACCACGCTGGATTTATAGCGCGCCGGTTTTTGGCCAATAAACAGGAAGGTAGCCACAGCAGCAGTAGCCATAGCCCCCAGAATCAGCCATTTTCGGCGCAGCAGGATGTTCAGCAGGTAAGTAAAATCCATCGGTTAATGCGGATGATAGGGGAATGTGATTAAAGTGAGCAAAGTTAGTACCAAAAACCGACTAACGTACTGGTGTGCCAATAGTTTGCATTGAAACCAGGTGTGGGCACTATGGAAAGAAGAGGGGTTGAAGCACAAAGGCACTTACGGCACAAAGGGTGTAGTTTTAGACATTATGGTAATTTTTACAAGAGGAGGGGTTGAACCACAAAGGAACTAAGGGCACAAAGGGTGTAGTT
>DLXL01000041.1 GCA_003448025.1 Saprospirales bacterium
AAATACCTTACCACCATCTTGGCCACTAAAATGTCACGGCTACGCCGTTTTCAAAATGAATGTAATGATCGATCCACAACACCTATTCGACTAAAGTACATACCGTAGGTGTTAAAGGACAAGACAGGTTAACTACCCACACGACCTTTTCACCAGGGCTGTTAGCCCTAACGAATACCAAGCCCAACGCCAACTCAAACACTCCCAAACTCAAACACTCAAACACTAAACAAACGTAAACATCAAATTAGCACCAAAATTCCAGATCATGACCACCCCGGTGGCAATTAGTTTAGCCATATAGAACCGGACGCCCTGCTTTTCATTCAGGAAATAAATGATGGCATTGTTCATGCCCAAACCAATGAGGGCAATGAGGGCAAATTTGGCAAACTGAATGCCCACATTGGGATCGGCGCTGTGAAAGGTCCAAATCCGGTTCAGGATGTAATTACTTACCACTGCGCAGGCAAAACCGGTACTGTTGGCAATGTACTTGTTCAGACGTGCCTGCTCTTTTAGCAGCCAGGTCACGCCAAAATCCACCACAACTCCTGAGGCGCCTACCACGCCGAATTTCAGGAACTTGAAAAACAATTCTTGCATGTACAGTCCTTAGTTTTTCCGCTGCTGGAGTTTTTTGTTGGATTGTGCACTAATCACTCCATCCATCCCTTTCAGGATATCTATGAATTGGGCTTCTGTAAGTTCAGAAGGACTAAAGCCAATAATCCAGATGTTGTCTTCAGAGATTCTACGAACCGGTCGGGTTTTCAATTCCATAAATTGCATACAGAAATTGCCGGCGTTGATTTCAGGCCTGAACTGGACAATAACCTCCCCTTTCATATTGGAAGGGTCGTTGGGATCTACTCCCTTTTTTACCATCATCCCGTGATTTTCAGCGATGTCTTTCATGAGCTGATTCAAGTGCTCCAACTCTTTTGGTAAGGGGCCAGCTCCTTTTACCTTATATTTTTTATCTTTTTCGTATACCGTGAAGGTATGATATGGCGCATCTGCTACTGTAACAGGAAGCTCCTGTGACAGGTTCCAAAGATCTGCCCGACGTACCGCATTTTTAAGTTTGGAAAATTCATCTGCCGTCAGCTTGGCATACTTCTCACCAACTTCCTCCACATGGCGATATCCGGAATAGTTCATGGTCCCATCCACATTGAAGGTAAGCTTATATACCGGGCAATAACCTTTACAACCGGAAGTTTCCAGTTTAATCAGCACTTCTGCTGGTGGTTGATAACTCACAGAAGAAAGTTTGCCTTGATCTTCCGAGCCCGATTGCTGGGCCAAAATGCTATGGGTGGAGAGGGTAAAGAATCCAATAATGGTTGCAATGAGGGAAATGGTGTGCTTCATAGTTGGAAAAGTTGATGATGATACAAACTGGTTGGACCTGAAATCTGGATTTGTCCAATTCGTATTCTAAACAGCGAAAATAGTGCAATCAAGCGATAGCTTGTGTCAAATCAGCCACAATATCTTCAATGTTTTCAATTCCAACCGAGATTCGGATTAATCCGTCAGTAATACCGTTCTCCAGCCGAACCTCCTTTGGAATAGCTAAATGAGAGGAAGAGGCTGGATGAAGCACCAGGGTGTCTACATCACCAAGGGTTGGTGCAAGAGAGCATAGCTGTACACGATTCATACACCTAATTCCAGCGTCCATTCCGCCTTTAAGCTCGAAACTAAGCATGCCACCAAAGCCGCCTTTCATTTGCTGGGATGCTAGTTTATGATCAGGGTGTGATGGCAGACCGGGATAATTTACCCTTGCAACAGCAGGGTGAGACTCCAGAAATTCTGCCAGTTTTTGTGCATTGAAGCAATGCCTTTCCATACGCAAAGCCAAGGTTTTTATACCGTTATTGGTCAACCATGCTTCAAATGGGGAGCAATTGGTACCTATAAGTTTCATGGCTTTCCACACGCCTTTTCGCATGGCGTCATGATCTCTGCCAACGACCACCCCGGCAATGGAATTGCCATGGCCGTTGAGGTATTTTGTGGTGGAATGGATAATATAGTCAACGCCCATGGCAAATGGCTGCTGTAACATGGGTGTGGCGAAGGTGTTGTCGATGGCACAAATGGCTCCATGCTGATGTGCCAGCGCCGATAATGCTGCAATATCAACACACGCCAGGGTTGGATTGGCTGGTGTTTCACAATACAGCATTCGAATGGCAGGGTCGGTTTTCAGCAGTTCGGCTACCCGGTCTAATTGCTTGAGATCAGTAAAAACAGGCTCAATGCCCAACGGACTCAGGATACTTTTTAAAAGCTCTGTTGTGCCGCCATATAAATTGGCCTGACTCAACACTTTGTCACCGCTCTTTAACGTGCCAAGCATCAACGTGGCAATTGCCGACATCCCGCTGGAGGTCATCACAGCATAAGGCCGTATGTCTAATCCGAAGGCTTCCAGATCGGCAATTTTTGCAGCTACGGTATCTACAGTCGGATTAGCATACCGACTATAAACATGCCCGCTTTCGATGTTTTTGAAAATCTCGATGCCCTGATCAATGTTTTCAAAATCAAAGGATGAAGTGGCATATAGTGGTAAAACATGCGGTGCCGTGGTTCTGTTTTCCGGACGTTCCTTTACGGTAAGAGAGTCGAATTTCATGAAGAGAGATGAGAGCTGAGAGATGATGCTCAGGTTAACAGGAGGAATGTGCAGGTTAATCCTATGGCAAGAACAGATATTTTTGCCAACATGTTTTTCTTTTTGGTCAAAATGGCGCTTCGGGTCATCTTCATTAATGATTCAGCATCATCTCTCCCTACCCCTCCGGCCAGTAATATTCACAAACCTTCCTCAAATACTCCCCCTTCTTAGCTTTCGAAGATAGAAACAAAGAAGCCCTGCAGCCCACTTCATATGGGCAATCCTGAATGATAGCGTCTGGTTTGTTGTCGTGATCCAGGTCCCCAAACCATAGCAGGTCTACCGATGGGTTGGTTTCGGGGAACTCTGTTTTAACCCATTGCGTAAGATCCTGTGTAGCCATGGGATCCGACATGTAATCCACCAGCGTAAGCTGATAATCATAGATGCGCACAAAATTGTCTTCAAATTTAGCGCAGCCGGTGGCAGCTATTCCGTAGGTCGGCTTGACGATGGTATCATTCATGTCGTTGCCGGGATAAATGGATAATTGACTGCCTGGACCTAAGGACTTAGAAAAAAACATCTGATTGGGATCAAAAATACCTAATGGCCCGCAATAGCCTGTTTGCAAGGGAGTGTGACTGGCAATCAAAAATTTGCTCGGTTCACTTTGGTTGGTTTTCAGAACCTTAATGTTTCCGCCAAAAAATTCATTGGGCTCTTCGGCCAGGCGGACCTGCACTTTTCGCAGCTCGTCGGAGAAGGAATCCCGCGCATAAACACCATACCAGAATAGTGGTGAAACCGCACGCATATCAAACTGCGGCGCGCCTTCATAATGTAATTCAGTGGTGCCGCTTACATATACATCAAACACCCAGCCCGTATGGCTTTTGGTGCGAACTTTAATCCAACGGCCCATCGGCGAATTCTCGTCAGTAGTGTCTACCTGTGTGTATTCGCCATTGTTCCAGGATTCCATAAATTGCAATAGTGTTCCTTGCGGTAAACTGGCTACTTTTTTAGAGCTGGCATCTGGCAATTCCCTGAGATTCAGAGAATTAGCCGTAACAACCATTTCCTCCTGAAAGAAAGAAGCGTTTTGGGCTGGTAAGGAAAAGAAAGAGAAAGCGGAAAAAAGGATGAGAATCGGTTTCATGATTATGTGTAAAAGAGTATTAGTGTTATGGTGATTTAGAGTTTTGGTGTAAAGGTGTTTTGGTGTATTGTTGTTTTGGTTTATTTGTGTTTTGGTGCTGTACATATGAGATATACGAC
>DLXL01000606.1:0-6046 GCA_003448025.1 Saprospirales bacterium
CGAAGCTACCCGAATCCCAAGCCCAACGCACGCTGGCGATATGTTTCAACATCGTGCCTATTATTTCCGCCGGCTTTGCCGGCAACACGAAGCGACCAGCTTTAATCCAGTGCGGGTTCGGGCAGCTTCGCGCAAGCGGGTCAGTTTTGAAATGGTAAAATAAATTCATCCTCTATTTCCTGCGGCACCCCATAAGAATAAAGAGTAAATAGAATATCTACATACACTTGTAATATGCGGGTGGCTATTTTAATTCCTTTACTATCTCCTGTTTCAAGAGCTTTAAGTGCATATTTCTTTGATAATCTCAAATATGGAAGGACTTGAGCATGATTTTCAGCTTTAAATGACTTATTCCTTGCCATTAAGCAGTATAAAGATGCTAAATAAAGCACTACATGAGGCTCAATTGAAGATCCGGGGAATGTGCTTATTAAGTATTCTGCCCGAAAAATATCAGATGTGTCAACTCTTATGGAAGGGAAAGCAGGATGAAGAAAAAAATCAGAACGTGGCTGATTTTTTATATAGTTATAAGCAAGGGAGTCAATACCATGGTAATCTTTTAAAAATAATGTAACTGGGCTTGATGCAATAAAATCTTTCTTTTCCAGTGGGTAGTATAAAATTCTTACATCAACATTTCCAGGTTTGATTAGGCCAACAGGTGGCGCACAGGTAAATTCCCCCCTCATGCTTTCAAAAGGATGAAGAATTTTACTATGGTTAATCCCGCCTGAATAAATTTCTGACTGCCGGCTAGAAACTATATTCGCATTTTGCCAATGTGCTCCATCACCTTGTCTTATTTGTAATTTAATTAACCCAAACTGGATTATCCATCCAGCTTCAATTAGCAAGGGATACTCCGAGATAACTCGATTAGTCCTATTTGTGACTTGTAATGTAAATGACCAGGGAGAAAGGATCTCCAGGGTATCTTTATCAAAGTCTAAGGTGATTGATAATGAATCCTGACCATAAATGAATGGCAGAATATGAAAGAAGAAAAAAATGGCGAAAAATGCTTTTTTCATGACTAAAAAATTAGGAAATGAATCAAAATCCCGGATATGTTAAACAAATGTGCAATGGGTTATAATAAATTATTTTTAATATGAGAAAGTGAATTCTTCTTCTAATTCTAATGGTGGATTGAAAAGATAAGCAGAGACAAAATATCCTTAAGGGGATCCAGGAATTCTACTGATATTTCTTGAATTTTTGAATCTTTATTCTCTTTTGCTTTCAAGGCAAATTTTTTAGATAGTCTTAATGTTTCAAGATCTTATATTTTGCTCAGCCGCAAATAGTGCAGGTAACCCCTGCTGGTCACGAATTTTGTATTTGACGCTCATTTTATTGGTAGTTTGGATGTTCAAAGCTAAGCCCCAAAAAACAATGTTGCAAGTATGGCAACGCTAAAATCCATACTTTGTTTGTCGGCTAAGCCGACGGGGATAGTATGTTACGACGGTAAATTGTCGCGCCAGTGTGCGTTGTGCTTGGGATGAGGGCAGCTTCACGATAGCGGGGGTTTAAATAACCTGATTTGTCAGATTCCGGCATATTTTAACCCCACAACCGCCACCTCATGCACCTCACCCGGCTTGCTCTCTTTTGCTCTCTGTTCCTGCTGTCCGCCTGCGGCTCCGATCCCCGTTTTTCCGCAGAAAAACCGGTCCAAAACACCCGGCCGCCTTCTACCCGCTTCGAACTGTTGTCGCCCGAACGCAGCGGTCATGGCGTAAATAGCGTTACACGTTTGGAAATCAATGCTTTATAGGTAGATTTATAGTCATCGGTCAGAAATGACCGATCAATCATTCGGGTCGCTTCGGGTAGCCATTTCCCCAGCCTTTTGTAAACCGCATTGATTTGTTTTTCATTGAGTTTTAGAAAGATGCCAAACTGATCGAAATACCCCTTGTTGAAGTTTTCTTTTTTGCCGCCAAACAACAAGGCCATGTCTTCCTTGTCTTTTGGCAGAATCATTTTTACATTTAACAGGTCATAGGCAGGGGATAATACCCAGCCCATGTCTGATCGCCACATGGAAAAGTTTTTCAGGTGCATATCGTTGTTACCGATGATGAAATTAAAAACAGTCAATTCAAAAAAGCGCAACTTGTCCAACAAGGTATTTGTCGACAAGTCGCCCACTGTTTTTCCCACCATTTCCATAGTGCCTTTGTACTTGTCTTCTAACTCCAGTATTTGCAGCATATCAATCATGTGGATTCTTGTCCCGTCTTGCTTGCGATCTATTCGTTTGGTGATGTAACACAACTCTCCGGAGGCCAAACGAATCAGGTTAGTGGGCACCACCTCTATTGCGAATAATTCGGCCAGTTTCATGGAGAGGTGTTCGTTTTCCGGCATTTGCGGGTATTGCGGGTTTTGTGGTTTAAGGATATACAGGCCTTCCAAAGCATCCATAATGGTTAATCGGCCCTGGTGTCCATTTTCCAGCTTGGTTTTTATCCAGCCCAGCGACAATTTGGGCTGCACACCGGGTACTGTAATGGACAACTCAGCGGCTTTTTTGGCCAATTGTTCCATCTCTGACAAGCGATAAGGTAAGGCTGGAGCCCATGTAGTGCCAAAGAATGCTTTGTTGCATGGGGGGTGGTAATCACCTTCCATATTGTGTTCCAACTCCTGATAGCAATATAAACATTTACGCATCTGCTTCCTGCTTTACTGGGTGAACACTCACTGCGCCAATAGCATTTTGGCAACAGGCCAGCAGGAGCCCCATTCGATCGTTCGGGTTGATTTTCCAGCTTTCTGCCGCAATATGCAGCAGCCAACCTTCCGGAATCAAGCCATCAAAAAATGGAAATAACCGCTTGCTTCTATACGGAGCATGCCTAACGGGCATTTGAAACGTGATGAATTGATGCGGGTATTTTTGAATATACTGTTCATCATAAGTAAACAGATATTCTCCATTGTCTTCCGCGGTCAAAATACCCGCCAACTCAAGGTTGTACTTAACGATTCCTTGTCGCATCTTTTGCATTTATCGGGGCTAATACATGGCCAAACATGATCAGAACCTGGTTTACTTTTGACAAACTCAGGTTTTCTTTGCCCTGTTCAATCTTTCGGATAACCGTTAAGGCAACCCCGGCTTTCTGTGCAAAGGCCTCCTGGGTCATGCCCAATTGCTTTCGACGGGATTTTACAAATTCGGCTAAGTCCTTCATTTTATACTGTGATTTTTGTGATTTTAGTGGGAAAAATACCTGATTTTTAAATGACTATGATCCATCTGTGTTCATAACCACTCTGTGTTGGCTTTATATGCTTTTGAATATAAAGGTAGCGGTTTTTATTTATTTATATGTTTTTACGTATAAAAAATGAAAAAAAACAAAATTTATATGCTTTTAGATATAGTTTTGTAGGAGTGCCCTAAATTTCTCCTTCGCCTCCAAACTTTTCTCCCAAATCGTTGATAGCCTTAGCCAGACACACTTTTTGGAACACTATCAGTGGGGTAACGCTAAAATCTGTGCTGTGGTTGTCGGCAAAGCCGACAGGGATAGTATGTCGCTAAGTCCAAACGTCGCGCCAGTGTGCGTTGGGCTTGGGATTCGGGCAGCTTAGCACAAGCATTGACGAAATCAAATAGAGGGACTATCATGATTTGATAAAATGCGCACCATGTACTTTGTTATCATTAGAAATTTTGATACAATACACGCCAGGCGGTATGCTATTCAGCTCAAATCTATATATCTCAACTGAAGGAGCGATATTTTTGCGGATAATTTCCCTCCCATTCATGTCGTAAATGTAAATAATGCTTTCACTTGTGCTATTTGGAAGTTCAAATACCAAATAATCTGAAGTGGGGTTAGGATAAAATTTAAAGAAGGTTTCTGACAATTGTTTGCTGCCAACTGAAACATTCTTAACAACTACATTTTTACACAAGTCATCACATATGCCCGCTGAATTACAAACATTCAGACAAACATTATAAACCCCTGGCTCAGCATAAATATGAGAAGGGAATTGCTCAGTACTGGTAAATCCATCTCCAAAAGTCCAATTCCATTGGATTGGGTCAAAATACGAAATGTCAGTAAAATCAATTTTTGTGGCTGAGGCCAAACTATCTTGTTTGTACCGCCAAAATGCAACCAGTGGCTCTTGAATATTCAAGGAATCGCACTCAGAGCCTGGAATTTTATGTAAGCGGTAAAATGGCATGTTCGGCAGAAAAAATGGGTAAATGGCAGGAAGCTCAATATCATGCTGCCGGAAGTCGCAGTTGAGACCAGGTTCATTAGGTTGGTGAATAACATGGAGAAAGTTCACACCACTACGGCAAGACATATAAATTCGCTGATCAGGGCCCACTGTCATTGAATTAAATCTGGTGGACAAGCCGAAAGGGCCTTTAAACCCATCATAAATACCAACCAACTGAACAGAACTACTTATATCAGTGGCCCAGGTGTCAAACTGATGGAGCTTATCTCCCTCGTTTTGTACATATAGAAAGCGCGAATTTGGTGAGAAGCAACCCCAAGGAGAAGCACTTACAGTGTCAGGCAGATGTATGGTAACCGGATTATAAAGTTGACCGCTACAGCGATCAAAATTATACATTATAAAGTCTGCGGGAACACCGCCTCCAAATCGTACAAACTTAGTCCCATCAGGCGAAAAAACGTTTGATAAATTCACAATATGCCCAGGTATCCACGTTGAATCCAGTACTTGCACGGTCGGTGGATGAAGCCCTTCTGGGTCCAATAGAAAAACATAATAAACTGAGGAAGATTCGCGCGCTGCTACAATCCACCAATCACGCCCATTTGCATGTCTGGTAGCGGTTACTGCAGGAGTTAGTGTGTCTTCTAATAGAACCTGATTCTTAACCTCAATTTTTCCCAAACCTCCATTTTCATTCATGTTTATGAACGAATACAAAAGTTTGCGCGTAATCAAAATTTCGTCAACCCAACTATGAAAATAGAAATATTGTCCATTATGCCCAGGATATGGTAATAAAAGATTGCCCTGATATGAAGGATAACCTATTGGATGGGTTGGGTCATTACAATAGGCCTCATATACATATCCAGGGTTGATTTCAGTGCCATTTTCAATGAGTTCATTTGTGCCATTTAGCATTTTACATCCATTGGTATAAAAACTCAATTGGCCAGATTCATCCGAAATAATTGCCGGAAACCACATATCCAACTGAATATCTATGTATTCAATTGTTGGATCACCTTGTGCGAAGTCAATTAAATTCCCTCCAAAAATAGTATCTGGAGAGCCATTGGAGCTACCCAAAAGCCAGATAAAATCATTTTTATGCTGTGCTAAAAGTTGGGTATGATTTATGCAAATCAACAAAGCAAGTATTTTTGAGATTAGCGAAGGCTGAAAGACTATCGATTTCATAAATAGACTTTTGATTGGGCAAACAGACTGGTTGCCCAAATGAATTTATCGAGATTAATGTACTTTGTATTCCGGAACCTCTTGCGAGGTCTAAGGTACCTAATTATTGCGAAACTACCCTCATCCCAAGCCCAGCGTGGGTTGGGATGAGGGTAGTTTCGCGATTGAGGGGGCTGGAATAACCTGTGACTTGTCCTAGAATAGGTTTACACAAAAAGTAAATTAAAAACAGGACAAAGATGAAAAAAGTAAACCATTACTCGGACGAGTTCAAAAAGCGTGTAGTTGAGGAGGTTTTGAACGGATCAGAAAGCCTTGAGTACTACAGCCGGAAATATCGGATCGGAGGTAATATGACAATATCGCGCTGGATCGATAAATTTGCCACAGAAGAAATACCCTCTATGGCAATAAAAAGAAAAGACAGCGAAGAATTGGCCGAATTAAAGGCTGAATTGGCTCTACTGAAACGGGAATTAGAGGATGAACGCTTGCGTCGTCAGGCGTATCAGTTAATGGTCAAGATAGCGGAAGAGGAGTTTAATATCCCGATCGAAAAAAAGTTTGGTGTCAAACAGCGCAAAAAATGAAAGACCTGCATCCACAGGTGCCA
>DLXL01000606.1:6223-8499 GCA_003448025.1 Saprospirales bacterium
GCGTTTGTGTGGGCTGTTTGACAAAAGTCGCCAAGCCTTTTACAAAAGGCAACAGGTCATATATGAACAAGCAATAGAGGAGCATTTTATCCTCAGCCAGGTACAAGGAATCCGGAAGCGGCAGCCGAGGATAGGTGGCAGGAAGTTGTTAGTAAAATTGGAAGAAATCGGGATTCAGATGGGCCGGGATGCACTTTTTGATATGCTGCGGCAGAATGGGTTGCTAGTAAGGCGGCGCCGAAATGGAGTAAGAACAACCAACAGTAGCCACTGGCTGCGGAAATACCCCAACCTGATCCGACACTTTGAACCGATGCGTCCCAACCAACTATGGGTAAGCGATATTACCTATCTGGAAACCACTGAAGGTTTTTTGTACCTATTTTTGATCACGGATGCGTGTTCCAAGAAAATAGTAGGTTGGTCAATTGCAGACAATCTGGATGCGGATAATGCCGTGGAAGCTTTGCAAATGGCCCTCCGATCAATGAAAAGCGATTGTTCAGGGCTAATACATCACTCGGACCGAGGAGTGCAATATTGTTCGGACAAATATGTGCAACTGCTGAACAGACATCAGATCCGGATCAGCATGACGGAAAACGGAGACCCCTTGGAGAATGCGATTGCAGAGCGTGTAAATGGCATTTTGAAGGATGAATGGCTATACGAAATGGGTAAAATGAGTAAAGCTGCTATGCAAAAAGTCGTTCCTCAAATCATCCAAATTTACAATAATGAACGACCGCATTTAAGCCTGAATATGCTCACACCTTCAGTAGCGCACCAGTTAGAAGATCGTATGAGAAGGCTTTGGAAAAACTATTACAAGCCATCTGCCGGCCGGGAGGAAGAAAGGATCAGCTTTTCTACCAACTGAATTGACATGCCAGAGGTTCACATTTTTTTGCCTAAACCCTCGTGGCTGTTTGAGAGGGTATTAGGCAAAAAAATGTTCACAAAATTGACGGGTAATTGAGCCTAATGAGCAAGGACAAATGCCAAAAATGAATCATTAATCTGTCAACCTTTTTTAGGACGGGTCACTGCTTTGTCACATTCCGGCATATTTTCACCCCCACAACCGCCACCTCATGCACCTCACCCGGCTTGCCCTCTATTGCTCTCTGTTCCTGCTGTCCGCCTGCGGCTCCGATCCTCGTTTTACCGCAGAAATACCGGCTAAAACCACCCGGCCGCCTTCTACCCGCTTCGAACTGTTGTCGCCCGAACGCAGCGGCATACGGTTTGTGCCCAATGTCCGGGAAGAATACCGCTACAATTTCATCGCCGATCCCTATATCTACAACGGCGGCGGCGTGGCGGTGCTGGATGTGAACAACGACGGACTGCAAGACCTCTTTTTTACCGCCCGCCTGCAGGGCTGCCGCTTATACCTGAATAAAGGCGGGCTGCAATTTGAAGACATCTCCGAAAGCTCCGGTGTGGCCACTTTCAGCGGCCTGAAAACGGGTGTTACCGTGATAGATATCAATGCCGATGGCCTGCAAGACCTCTACGTGTGCCGCACTTGGCTCACATCCGTACCGGAACGCCGCAACCTGCTGCTGATCAACAAAGGCAACAATACCTTCGCCGAATCTGCCGCAGCCTATGGCCTGGACGATCTCTCCGCCTCCCAGCATGCCAATTTCTTTGATTATGATCAGGATGGCGACCTGGATTGCTACGTAGTCAATCATCCGGTGGATTTCAAAAACATCAACAACTTAGACTATACCTCCGGCCCTGCACGCGCACAACCGCCCAAAGACGAATTTGAATCTGACCGTCTGTACCGCAACGACGGCAGCCGCTTCACCGATGTAACCGCCCAGGCCGGGCTGCGCAACCGTGCCTACGGATTGTCGGTAGTGGCCGCAGATGTCAACCGCGACGGCCGTACGGACCTCTTTGTGGGCAACGATTTTGTGATGCCGGATTTTCTCTACATCAACCTCGGCAACGGGCGCTTTGAAGACCAGGCAGACCGCTGGTTCCGGCATACCTCCAACCACACCATGGGGGCAGACATGGCCGACCTGAACCGCGACGGCCTGGCGGATCTCGTTACGCTCGATATGCTGGCGGAAGACTGGCCAAGAAGGCATCGGCTGATGTCGACCATGAGTCTGGAGCGCGACCGGCAGATGCGCGAGCGCGGATTCGGGCGGCAGGTGATGCGCAATACCCTGCAAATAGCCAACGGGAACGGCAGTTTTTCGGAAATAGGGTGCCTGGCCGGCATGTACGCCACTGACTGGAGCTGGGCGCCG
>DLXL01000606.1:8871-9154 GCA_003448025.1 Saprospirales bacterium
GACAACGACGGCGATCTGGACCTGATTACCAACAACCTGGAAAGTCCGCCTTCGGTGTATGAAAACAAGTCGGTAGGCCTGAATACCCACCATTGGCTGCAAATCAAGTGTGCGGGAACGGCGCAAAATCCTTTCGGCCTGGGCGCGCAGGTGCATGTGTACGCGGGCGGGAAACGTCTCTTCACGGGAGAGATGACCAATGTGCGCGGCTTCTATTCCAGCGTGGAGCCCATCTTTCAAATCGGGTTGGGCAACCTGACCCAGGTGGATAAAATTGAAATCA
>DLXL01000001.1 GCA_003448025.1 Saprospirales bacterium
CGCGGAGGCGCGGAGTGTTTTTTTTACCGCAGAGGCGCAGAGATGCAGAGAGCTTGATAGCCTATTGTTTTCACCTCTGCGGTAAAAACAACTTTTGATACACCCTAATTTTTATTAACATGAAATACATCCTGATCACCCTAAGCCTTCTTCTCGGCGCCATCGCTCTTTTGCCAGCCTGCAAAAGCAATAAGTATGCTGCCGACAAACTTCCTCCCAAACAACTGCGCTGGGGCTCCGGCGGAGGCTTTGTGGGCAAAGAAACCGCCCATATCCTCTGTGACAATGGCCAGATTTTCGCGCGCGACATGATGGGCGCCATCACCAAGTCGGGCAGAACCAAGAGCGCTAATGCCAAAACGCTGTTCAAAACAGCAGAAACCCTCAGCAAACTCGATTTCCAGCACCCCGGCAACACCTATTCTTTCCTGGAATGGCAGGATGGCGATATGGTTCGCCGCATCGTTTGGGGCGAAAAAGGCATTCCGGTAGATAAATCCGTGCAGGATTTGTACAATCAGCTCAATGGGATGTTGAAATGAACGATGAACGATGGAGCTGGGTAGGTATTTATACTAACGTGGATTGTCATCCCCCGCCAGGGGGACCTACACAAGCCAGAATACGAGAATATCCCCTGGCAAAAAGATCGTGCGCAACCTGACTTGTGTAGGTCCCGCTGCGCGGGATGACAACTCACTTTACTATAAATACCCAACCCCATCGTCCATCGTTTACTTCCGCGCCAAATACACACCCAGCAAAATAATGGCTGTGCCAAGCATATCGATCAAGCCGATTTGCTCCCCATCCATGGCGCCTATAGCCATGGCGCCAATGGGTAAAAGGTAGGTTACTGAGGTGGCAAAAATGGCGCTGGTGCGCTGTAGCAGCCAGAAATACAAAATGGAACCGAGAACGGTACCTATCGCAGACAGGTAAAAAATATAGCCCAGGCCTTTCATACCTTGTGGATGCTGCCAGGCGGCATCCCAGCCGCCAGACACCCATAAACCAAAGAAAAACAAGGAGCCTGTGAGCATAAATGCTGCCGAAGCGATGGCAGCAGGAGGCGAATCCCGCAAATATTGATTGACGGTATTGGCATTTATGGCATAACAAACCGTGGCAAGCACGCACAATCCTGCAAAAAAGGCATTCCCAGATACCCCGCCATTACCGTTGAAGAGGACCAATACTACCGCACCACTTAATCCGATCATTACACCTAGGATTTTGTTTCCGGATACCCGCATCCCATAAACCGTTGCACCAATCAGGAGCGTAAACAGTGGTGTCAATGAATTCAACATTCCCGCCAGACTGCTGTCTACATGTTGTTGAGCCACCGCGAAAAAGAAGTTGGGTATTGCAGAACCACAAAAAGCGACTATAGCCAGTGGTTTCCAGCGTTTCCAGTCTATTTTCGACCAGTACATTACCGCAATAGGCATGTATAACAATGTAGCACCTGCCATACGCCACATTGCTGCCTGTACGGGTGTAAAAATGGCTACTGATTTTTTAATAAATATGAATGAAGCCCCCCAGATGGTTGCCATAAATATCATCAGGAACCAATCGAAAGCGGAGGGTTGACGAGTTGACATGTATTATTTTGGTTTTCAGAGCGGTGGTTATTAGATAAGGAGAGTTTTGAATGAGCGAAGTTTCATTTTGATAAAAACGGCAGCTTTTGCAGATAGTAAGAAAGGTTACTTTCTAAAGGTGGTTTCAAAACCTTGTCATCGTGCTGTACTGTTCTTTTTCCTTGATGAAAAAGAACCAAAAAATCAAGGCTGTATTCAAATCCTGCGATTTTTCTGCCCTTTCCGGCGGGTTCGCGCCCAAGCTCGCCCCTCCTTCGTCGGGGCTCAAACATGGGCGCTCTCAGCCGCCTCCAAGCGCGCAAAATCGGGATTTGAATAAGGCCGGTCCCGCCTGGGCTTGGCCAATGTGTTGTTTTTCAAGCTTTTACATCTGCTTTTTGAGGTTTGCCCATTCAGAACTCACGTTAGATTATTTACCGACCACTGTTTTCAACACTTTTCCTGTAAAGGTTTGGCCGATAAAAGGTGTGTTTTTTGATTTGGAAAGGATATGCCCTACCTCAAGCGTCCACAACAAATCGGGATCGAATACCGTGATTTCGGCAGGTTGTCCCTGTTCAATTTTTGGAACGGGAAGGCCAAGTATTCGTCGGGGCGCCACACAGAGTTTTTCCACCAGTTCTCCTAAGGATAATTCCCGATACAGGTATGTACGACAAAGCGCAAAAGCCGTTTGAAGTCCGATCATCCCGGACTCTGCATACGGGAACTCCAGATTTTTGGCTTCTTCATGCCAGGGCGTGTGGTTGGAACAAATGAAATCAATGGTACCATCTGCCAGACCTTCCCTGAGGGCATGCATATCAGACGGTTCGCGGAGCGGTGGTAATATTTTCCAGTTGGAATCAAAATTTACCAGCTGCTCATCGGTGAAACACAGATTTGCCACTGCAACAGAGCAGGTTACCGGCAATCCGGCTTTTTTTGCAGCGCGGATCATTTTCACACTTTTGGCTGTCGATATAAGATGAATATGCAATCGGCCTTCAGCATGTTCCAGCAAACTCAAATCGCGCTGCACCATAATTTCCTCTGCCAGCGAGGGGATTCCTTTTAATCCCAGCGATGTACTCATCAAACCTTCGTGCATTTGTCCGCCTGCTGCAATGGTTTTATGGTGCGGGGTATTGATGATCAGGCCGTTGAATGCTCTGGAATATTGAAGGGCACGCAACAGCAATCCGGCATCCTGAACCGCTTTTTTACCATCGCTAAAGGCAACAGCCCCTGTAGCATGCATATCATACAGTTCTGCCAGGTCTTTTCCTTCTGCATGTTGAGAAACTGCTCCAATGGGATAGCAATGTACAGGAAGCCCGGCCGACTTGCTTTTTACATACAGTATTTCCGATTTGGTATGCAAAGCCGGTTCTGTATTGGGAAAGCAGGCTATTGACGTAAAGCCTCCTGCAGCGGCGGCGGCGGCGGCGGTGCTGAGGTCTTCCCGGTGCTCATACCCAGGATCTGCGGTTTGAACGCCTACGTCAAGCCATCCGGGCGAAGCACATAAGTTGGCAGAATTAATAACCTCGGCCCCGTCTGGGACAGGAATATGCGAAGCCATAAGCGCTATCACGCCGTTTTGGATCAAAATATCCTGTTTAGGGCTTTCATTAGAGCCATCGTAAACACGTACGTTTTGTAAAAGCTGCATCATGCTGGAATATTACGCTTGTCAGTTAACCGGCAATTTGAACCAGAAGTTGTTATGCATGAGCCATCCTGGTTTTTGAAGGTATAAGTGACTGTTTTGTGTCTTTATCATACCTTCATCATACCAAAATGGCATCTGTATGTCCTTTTTGAACAGAAAAATATCCACTATTTCTCCCTCCTCTGATACTTCGAAGGGAATCTCGCACAAAGCCCAACCCTGCACGATGGTTTGAATACCTGAACCCAGGTTGCCGTTTTTCGTTTGTTGTTTGGTACGGATATGATATTCCTGTGGCAAACCCATGTCTTCATCGGCCTTCACCCAGATACTAAACGTGTAAAGCCCTTTGGGCATAGCTCCATTCCAGATGCGTGTGGTATCACTGAGCAAGCCGGTTGCTGCTCCTTTTCCCTGAAAAGCATACCCCGGCTCCCTGAACTGATCGTCAAAATCAAATCTTTTGTACCAAACACCGGCCTGATCGCTCCGAATACCATCCTTTCCATTCACACGCGCGTTGCGCTCCATACCTTTCAACTCAGCTTCTGCATTTTGTGCCCACCAGGTGCGTACACTATCCGGAATCAAAGACAAAATCCTCATTTCCGGTCCGTTGTACACCGTGATGGCCTTATCAATCAGGTGTGCGTATTTTTTACGGGTGGTTTCCCAGGTTTCTGGTTGAACCATCAGCGCAATCGGGCGATTATCCGGCAACTCTGTTAGCATTTCCGGCGATTCGCAAGCCATTAAGGAAAACTGGATGGATTTGATAGTCCGGCTTATGGATGTACGACTCAGCATCACCCCCATATCCGGTACTTTGGAATGGTATGCTGTTGTTTGAACCTTTTGGATCAGTGAATAATCAAAGTTCAACCACATGTTTTCAGATCCAATGTGGTAATAGGGCAAAGGCATGAGCGCCTGATATCTGCCGAAATCAACTTTGTTCAACCAATGACTGGGAGCAGGCGCTGCTATTTCTCGTTTAGCAGGGCTGGGAACCAATTGGATCGGATTGTTCTTTTGGAACCAATAGGCTTCAAAACTCAACATGCAAAGCGGCAACACTAATAACCCGTATTTAACCAGTTTTTGCCAACGAGACGCCAGAAAAGGAGCGCGTTTGGAAAGGAAAGCATTCCATTTTTCACTTGGATGGTAACGTGCGCTACGATTCCACAATACATAAAAGGTCATCAGATTGATGACATAAAAGAACACCCAGGTAAATCGTCCCAAACCCCTGAAATTACGAAAAGGGCCCATGTAATTCACCATCCATTCCAATTCATTAAAGGCAAACGGGAATCCAAATCCAAACAAAAGGGTAGCAAATGCGGCAAACGTGATGCCTCTAAGGTAGTTTTTATGCACCCGGTGATACGCTGCCACTTCCCATTCCGGCTCAAAAGCCTTCAGTCTCCTGACCAATAAGAACCAAATGGTAAAAATCGTAGCGGATAATCCAATGTAGGCTTCTGCCTCGAAATCCAGTGTACGGATTTTCACTACATATTCATTGATCCATTGATGCAAGGCGAAATACGGATATGGCAAAAATACACCTTCCCAACGTCCTATATAATCTGTAAATCCGTACGGAGCCTGTGGCCGATCCGGGAAATAATCTGACCAGTGCAGCCATATATTCAACAAAGCATATGGCAATAATATCATCACCATGAAATGACTGCCCCGGGTCCAGATATTACGCCAGCTTGGGTTGATAACAACCTGAAATAAGGTATAAAAACCTAAAAAGACCGCAGCCACACCCATGTTATAAAAATGCAGTTGCGCCGTTACCCAAATCAATACTCCAATAAGCAAACTTTGATACCGCCTGCTGTTACGCTCTTCATAGCGACAGAGCAAAAACAACATCATAGGCAATACCCAAATGTGCGCCATTCCAAAATGCCCGTCGAATCTGGCGTATTGTGGCGAAAGAAAAGCCATACCCAGTGCTGCCCATCCGGCAACCCACACTGGTAAGTGGAGTTTTCGGAGCCATAAATAGATGATTCCTGCACCAAAAACCATGGAAAGCAGCAGCGTTATGTGCATAAAACCCACTACATGATCTTTGACATCCCACATGTTTTTACTCCACCATTGCAGGATATTGCACAAAACCGGTTGGTTATCGGTGAATAATACATGCTCTCCAAAAGGATAATTCATACCAGTGTAGTGCACATAACTGGAATCGTGTTTTACATGCCACAGAGCGGTCATGTAATTTTTGAATCCATCACTGCTATTAGCCATGATCACATCATTGGGCGCTTCCAATATAGCCCGATGCTCTATCCCGATGAACAATGCGGCAAGCGCCAGCACGCCTATCAAACCCCAAAAGGTGTGGCCCCGCTTGGGTGAAGCGATGTTATGAAGGGTGTGTTCTATTTGTTCTACTCCTTTCATGCTGCTGGCTGGGGATGGGGAAACACCCATTTATGGCGAACCAAAGGGCAAAAGTATGGAAAACAGTGCTTCCCGGGCCGCTTAATTTGGTTCGCCTTTATACAGGATGTTAAATTTGAAAATATTATGCTCCGATATGCAATATCAGGAGCTATGAACCAGTTTTATGCATGATTTTACCTTTTCACCTTCTAAACATCTGGCAGATTGCCTATGGACGAAACCTACACATATGACGCACAACTGGTGCAATTTCTGTACCGCGAACTTTCAGCAAGCGACGCTTTTGAAACGGCTCATTTAATTGAGGAAAATGCTGATTGCAGCGCTGACTTCAACGCCCTGCTGTTTGCCAAAGCTCAATTGCCAAAAGTTCAGTTTAACCCATCTTCCGCTGTTCTTCAGAAGATCTTGCAATACAGCGCAAAAACAGCTCTGGAGGCGCAGTTCTAAGGTTCTGCTTCCTACCTACCACAAGAGTCATCCCGAATTGATCGGTGATGACTCTTGTTATTTAAGTTGAAACCCTTCGGGTTTAACGGAATTTCAGCGTTTTTTAACCCTTTTTGTGTCCTCCATGCCTTTGTGGTTCAAAAAGCGTCTTCCTAGCATAAGTAGTTAATAAGAAATGCGACTAGGAAAAGAATATTAAAAAAGATGGAGGGCGAAAAAAAAAAATAAAAAGAGGGGGGGGGGGGGGGTGGGAG
>DLXL01000634.1 GCA_003448025.1 Saprospirales bacterium
CGCAAGGTAGAAGTCAGGGGCAACTTTTTTAGCTAGTTTTTGGAAAAGAGTCGGGGAAAAATCCTGAATTGCCCGGAAAAAAGCACAAATTAATTAAATATTTAATATAAATAAATTTTTTATTATTCTATATGTCATTGATTGATACAAGAAAGTTTCAGAAATTTGCCTTTATGGATCTTACAAAAATATTTGAGATTCTATCTCCGGTTGCCCGGCAAATAGATGAAACAATCTTACCACATCTCGATACGATCATTGCGCACACAAAACCTGTAACTTACAAAGCTGGGGAGCGGTTTCCCAGAGAAGGGGAACAGGAAAATCAGGCAGCTTTTATCGTAAACGGAGTATTCAGGGTATATGCCATTGATTCTGATGGCAAAGAAGCTACCATTAGATTTCCTGCAGAGGGTGATTTCACCTTGTTTGTCAATGAATACAAACAACTCAACCCAAACGCGGAGTATTACTGGGAAGCCCTTACCGACGCAACTTTATTAACATGGACCGAGCGGGATATTGAAATGTTGGTTCGTGAAATACCAGGGTGGTATTTTTTCACCATCAAAATGATTGAAATGATCATTTACAGATTATGCATTGAACGAGCTGAAATGTCGAACAATGACGCGACCACCCGTTATATCAAGTTTGCAGAACGTTATCCGAATACCATCAGCAGAGTTCCATTGAGGTATATAGCCAATTATCTGGGTATTGCGCCCCAATCACTGAGCCGTATTCGTCATCAGTTGGCAAATACTGAAAAACAATTAACAAATGTTAATTGATTCGTCGTATTACTGCACCTCTTTTGAAATGGCAAGATTTTTTGCACGGTAAAAAAAAGACGGGGACAAACTTAAAACAACACCGCCAAACCGTTTCATTTCTGATCATGAGCCATTAGCTCAAATTTAATCTTTCTGATAGCCGAAAAAAGATTGAGAAAGGGCCAGCCCAAAGTGCTTGGCTCTTTCTTTTTTTTAATCATTCAAAGCGTTAGCAAATTACCGCGCCTTCCTGATTCACCGGCGACAAGTACAAGCGGCTCTCCAGTTTGTGTTTAGCGAAAGCCTTTTGCATGGCAGCGCCGGCATTTTCTGCGATCAGGCTGTTGGCACAAAAGGCAAAAACAGAAGGCCCTGCCCCAGAAATGCTGCATCCAAGTGCGCCCTCATTCAGGGCCGCTTCCTTAACCTCGTAAAAACCCGGAATAAGCACTGCACGCTGAGGCTCTACAACATCGTCCCTTAGGCTGCGGCCCACGAGTCCGAGATCGCCATTAAACATTCCCAGAACAAATGCTGCCAGGTTAGCATTGTGGCGAATATGCACATCCATGGGAATACTAGTGCTGAGCAGGGCTCTTGCCTCTCTGGTACCTATTTCCATTTGTGGATGTACCACCGCGATATAGACACCGCGAGGCACATGCAACCGATGAATATCCATGCTTTCATTATCCCGGATCAGGTTAATGCCTCCCAGAAGAGAAGGTACTATATTATCGCCCTGCTGGCCCCCGGAAGCTATTTTTTCACCCTCCCAGGCGAAAGGAAGAAGTTGACGCTTGCTTAGTCCGGTGCGAAGTAATTCACTGACGGCGAGGGTTGCTGCGGCTGCGCTGGCAGCACTACTGCCAAGGCCGCTGTTAATGGGCATTTTTTTATGGATATCCAGTTCAATTCCGCGACCAGGCTCACCGAGGTACGCGAGCAGGCGTTGTGCCGCCACTCCGGCGGTATTCAAATGAGCTTCCAGAGGAAGTTTACCCTGCGCGCCGGTTATATTGGAAATCCTGACTCCAGGCGTATTACTCAGACGCGCAATGACTTCATCGCCGGGTTGCTCAATAGCAAGACCCATGATATCAAATCCAATTCCGATGTTGCCCACAGTTGCCGGGGCGAATGCTTTGATGCCCAAAACCTGGTTGTTAATGGCATGTTATTGGCTCAGGGAGCGCAAGATGCCTGGTAAAAAACTCGGGAACAAAGGTATCGTCTGGTTCATTCCGGGCATAAAAAAACGGCGCAAACAACCTGCAAAAGTTGTTTGCGCCGTAAAAACTGCTGTATACTGCTAAGTTCAGAGCGGTTATTGCCCTTGCAGACTGTTATATGGGCGCATTTCTTCACCCAGCCAGTTGATATTCCATTCTTCTTTAGGATGGAGAATCCTTTTGGCCTGACGGGTTGCTTTTTTGCGCAAAAAACGGAATGCCTGTTTTGGAGATTTGCGCCAAAGGCGACGGAAAGTACTGATGCGGGGCGTAGACATAATAAAATCGTTTACTTGTGTGAATCGGTGCATTTGTCAGGGCAGATCTAACTGCGCTAACGATTTGGTTTCTAATACTTTAACGCAAGAACCATCATAAAAGTTTCTAACTTCTGAAGTTTTTTAGTTAAAGTTTTGGGAAGGAAATTCAGGATGTGATTCTCCGGAGAACATAGTCCTTAAATGCCGCTTTCGAGCCAAACGTGAACCTATTTCAACAACTTTTCGAAACTTGTCTGTTTGCCTCCACTTAGCCTGCTTACCTTCGCCGCCTGAAATACTGCAAATTATGAGCCAAACCCTCTCGATTGTTATTCCTGCCTACAATGAAGAACGTACCATTCACCGGATTTTGGACAAAGTGAAGGCGGTGGAGTTGATAGGCGGATTTAAAAAAGAACTGATCATTACCAACGATTGCTCGCGCGACGATACGGAAGGAGCCATCAAACGCTACATGGAGGCCAATCCGGAACTCAATATCCGATACCTCAAACATGAGGTTAATCAGGGAAAAGGTGCTGCCCTGCACACCGGCATCAAACATGCTTCCGGCGATTACATCATCATTCAGGACGCGGACCTGGAATACGACCCTGCCGAATACAATATATTGCTTAAACCTATTCTGGACGGATTTGCCGATGTGGTTTTCGGTTCACGATTCATGGGCGGACGGCCTCACCGAATTCTGTTTTTCTGGCACAGCATCGGCAATAAGTTTCTGACCTTCATTTCCAACATGTTTACCAATCTGAACCTCACAGATATGGAAACATGTTATAAAATGTTCCGTTCAGACATGATCAAAGGCCTGGAACTCAAGGAAAAACGCTTTGGATTCGAACCAGAAGTCACTGCCAAGATCAGCCGTATTCCCAATGTGCGCATCTATGAAGTGGGGATCTCCTACTACGGTCGCACTTATGCGGAAGGAAAGAAAATAGGTGCTAAAGATGGTTTCAGAGCCATTTATTGCATCCTGAAGTATAACCTTTGGTCGAAGTAACGGTGGACGGTGGACGGTAGACGGTAGACGGTGGACGGTAGACGGTTGACGGTGGACGGTAGACGGTGGACGGTTGGCCGTCTACCGTCTACCGTCTACCGTCAACCGTCCATCGTTCCAACAGTTTTTCCCTCAAAAACGCCGGCGCCATAACCACCTTTTTCAGTTTGGGATCGAAAAAGCAAAGACGTACACGTCCGGCATTGACAAGTTTTTTCTTGTCATTGAAGATTTCCATGTGGAAGGTAATATGTTCATCCGGCATTTCCCGGATTTCCGTACGTACCGTGAGCAGATCATCGTAATAGGCCGGTCTGACAAACCGCATTTCCAGGCTTACCACCGGCAGCCAAATGCCGTGTTCATCTTCCAACTCCTTATACGTCAGTCCCAGAGAGCGAATAGTTTCCACCCGGCCCACCTCAAAATATTGGGCATAATGACCATAATAGAGATACCCCATCTGGTCGGTTTCTCCGTAGCGGACTCGGATTTGTGTTTCGAAGGAATACATAAGCTGAATTAATGTCCAATATCCAATATCCAATGGCGAATGTCCAAGTGGTGCAGGTGTTTGGTGTCAGCAGTTTTGTTTATTAATTCACGCCTGACTGGCCAAGCATGCGTGAGAAGCTAAGCTAATGTGCTGACACCAGACACCCGCACCACTTGGACATTCGATATTGGACATTGTCGTCGGACATTGAATATAC
>DLXL01000007.1 GCA_003448025.1 Saprospirales bacterium
ATCCGCGTTCCACATCCGCGTTCTACCTGCGTTCTACCTGCGTTCTGAGCACTTTTTCGGTGGCCACTGAACCATTGCGGGCGTGGAATACGATGAGTAAAAGCCCTGAAGGCGTATCCTTCCCGAGTTCCAATTGCATTACAGGCTGCAACTGACCTGCCTGGAAGCGTTGAAGCACCCGACCATCGGCGGCAAGTATATCCATGCTGAGTATTTCCGGAAGCGCCTGTTTCAATTCAATGGTGAGTTTATCATGCGCCGGGTTTGGCCAAACTTTGATGTTGGCGCGCAGGAATGGTTCGCCGGTAGCTACCAGTTCGTCTACTGTTACCGTTCCGGTTTGGGTACAACCGTTGTTATCCGTTACTGTAACAGTGTATTCTCCTGCTTCTAAATTACCAATATTGGCAGTGGTAGCACCAGTATTCCAGAGATAAACATACTGTCCTGTACCACCACTGGCAGTTACCGATGCCGTGCCATTGTGGGGAATATCATTATGCGGCGTGGATGCCATTTGCAACAAAACCGGAGCCGGATCTGTCAGGGCAAAACTTGCCGTCAGCGTTGCACCATTTTGGTCGGTCACTATCAGGTCATAGTTGCCGGCAGGCAGGTTTGTAGGGGAATTCCCCTGGAGGTTTGGATCGCTCCAGGTGTAGGTATAAGGGCTGGTGCCCAAGGTTACCGTCACACTAATGGATCCGGTAGCTGTACCAGCGCACAGCGGCGGGCTGGAGAAAACCGATGAAAATGCCGGCGCAGGAATAAGCGCAACGGTGGCTGTTCCGACCGTGGTACAGCCACCGGCATCGGTTACTGTTACCAAATAAACGCCAAAAGGAAGATTCTCAATGGTTGAAGTGGTTTCGCCGTTGCTCCATAAGTAAGAAAATGGCGCATTACCGTTGTTTACCAAAGCTGTAGCTGTTCCGTTGTTGCTATTTTCTAAAGCGGGCGTGCTGCTTGTGGAAATGTCCAGGGCAGATGGCGCATTCAGGGTAAAGCTGTTGATCCATTCGCCGCGGTAATTATCCGTTATGGTTACATGATAGGTTCCCGGAGGCAAATCGGTCAGCAAGTTGCCTTGCAGGTTCGGATCGCTCCACTGATAGTTGTAAGGCGGAATACCACCGTTCACAGCCACCTCGATTTCACCATTATCCAGTCCGGCGCAGCTTGGGTTTTGCTGCACGGAGGTTACAACCAATGGCGGATTGGGGATAAGCGGATACCCGATGGTATGAAATGCTGTATTGGTGAAAACAGGATCGTTTTTATCAAAATAAATGGCCACCTGGTTTTCAATCACCGTTCCGTCGGGCAGGTCTGGCTGCTGCTGAATGCGGAACTGGACAAAGCCATGAGATTGCACTTCATTGACGTTGCTATCGGGAAGGGCAATGGGATCAAATACGAAGTGCAGAATATTTCCCGGATAGATTTCCAGGCGATACGGGTGACTGGAGGAGCCTGCTTCCAGGGTTTGAGCATTGAGCAGGTTAGACAGTGTATCTACAATGACTACTTTGAAAGCCGTGTCGTTACCGGTATTCTGAAAACGTATTTTATAGTCAAGAGGCTGGTTGGCACGGATGACATTATCTGCCGTGATACCGATTGGGATAGCGGTTTTATCATTTGGGTCGCAGGACGCCAGTACGGGGCCACATTGCTCGTCGGATGTTGGGGAGTCAAGCGGTTGTCCGAGCGACAAGATTACGCCCGGGTTGTTGGTACCGCCGCAGCCTTCCAGGCCGGCAGCTACAGTAACGACCTCCGGATAGCCAGGTACCTGATCTGCCTCAATGCGCCATGCAGCGCCGTTGGCCGGGGTTTTAATCGTCAGGGTTTCGCCGGCATTGAGCTGGAAATTGCCATCTTTATACATGATAAAATCTTCCACCACAATGTAATTCAGCTGAGAACCCATATCCTGAATTCCTACGTTTTTCAGGGTAAGGCTTACAGAATCACCTTCGCATTGGGCATGTGCTTCAATTTTTGGTCCTTGCCAGGCACCTTCACATGGCACGTCCGGGAAGATTTGCACTTCATTGCAAAGGGTTTGACCCAGTACGGTATTACAGCTTACGAAAGAAATAACCCTGAATGAGCCACAGAAAAATGGCGGCACATTACCCAACTGGAAGGTATAAATACTATCCGTTCCGGAAACGGTGTGTGGAAAATCTGCACTTACAAACGAAATGGACGGGTCTAAATCCAGGGTAACAAAGGCGCCAAAAGCAGTATCCAGTCCGGTATTGCAATAATTGATGTAAAACGCATTTTGGCTGCATTTGCGCAGGAACACATCGCCCAAATCTACCTGCATTTTGGGGCAATCGCCATTGGTTTGAATCCCGAAATCAAAATCTACCGTTGGATTTATGGTGGAATTCTGCACATTGATGGCAGAGGCGCAAACCGGGTTCACACCGGGAGGCAACTGCAGGCTCAACCAGGCGTCGGTGGTATTAACATCAAACACCACGTTTGCGCTGTAGGAGCCGTTTGCATTTACCGGAACCGACTGTGTAGCGCCGGAAGGTTGCAGGGTGAGGATCAGCGGGAAGGCGTTGATACGTTGATCTGTTGGATCGGCTGTACAATTATCATTGCCATCCAGGTAGATTTCGCCGGAGATGGTCACCTTGTGGGTGGTGGGGAAACTGATGATTTGCTGACAGGTAATGAATTGGCCACCGCCATCTACCCAAACCCACTGGCGGTTGAACCAGCTTTGTCCGGCTGTACCCACCTGATAATCAACAAAATAGGCTGAATCTATGTAGCTGCAGTTCGTGCTAAACAAGGCATCGCCGTAGGGGTCGAAGGCTGCCGGGTTGTTACTTTGAAATTCCGGGAGTAATTGGTTGTTGCCTTCATCGTAGGTGAGGGTAACCGGATCCGGGCATTGGCTTACACAAGGGGAGCAGGCTTCTGTGCCGGACACCAGCACCGTGTGCTGGCAGGTTGAGGTATTACCTATAGCATCGGTGGCGGTAAGTTGTACAATATTCACGCCCATATCGGCACAATCGTACTGAAAAGAAGCGGGGGTGAATGTATAAGATCCGCAAGGCTCGAAAGCGTCGATATTGAGCGCAGTTGCAGCTACGGTGGTCGGGTTGGCTGTGTTTAGGTCTATGATGGTTGCCCGGGTGCAATTAAGGACCGGCGGCAGTTTGTCTTCCAATTTTACGCTGCCCCAGCATTTATTTCCGGATGGTAAATGTGATACACGTGCCTGATAGGTCTTACCCGCATCAGAAGGGCCGAATACAGCGGGCACCCAAGGGCCGTTGCCTAAAGGCAAGACCTTATCTACTTCTACAATACAATTCGGGAAAATAGTGCCTTCCAGCATATCTTCCGGTTGCATGGTGTAGGTGCAGTTGCTGCCCAGAGCAATTTGTACCAGGTCGTTACAAACCAGGGATTGAGCGTGTGTTTGATCTGCCAGCAGCAATAAACACCATAAAAGCAAGGGTAAACCGATTTTTTTCATGAGAGATACATTTAGTTCGGTACAAAAGTGAGGAGAGGTGTATTGGGCAACAAATACATTTTTGTACTTTTGTAGCAGATGTTTTTGACGAAGTATTGTTTAAATATTTGATATACAAATATTTAATTTTTGGAATTGTTTGTTTTGTAGTGATTATTGGTGGAAAATTGTTCGCACGGATTTTTCGCACAGATTTTGTACAGATTTTTTTCCGCAGATTTTGGCGGAGGGTTTCAGACCTGTAAGGTTTTTGGAAACCTACGGTATGTACACAACTTGCTTTAAGGGGCAGCGCCCCGGGATTATTTGTAGTCATAAATTGGATTTGAGGGGCGGAGGTGCAGCGCACCGGCATTAGTTCGTTATCATATTGGCAATCTCGTAGACATTAAGAGGTGGAATAATTGGTTTGTTATGCCGGGTAATTTGACATTTGTTCACCAGCTTGGCATTGTTACTTTTCTTTTTGCTTGCCCAAAAAGAAAAGTAACCAAAAGAAAAAAGGTCCCGAGTACTCGGGAGCAAAGCCAACGACCTGCGGGGATTGCGCTGCTTTTTAACCGTGGACCGTCGTTTTTTTGCATCATCGTGCTGTACTGTCGGTTAAAAAGAAGGCGCTCCCTCCGCCCCCTACCCCCTTCGGTCGGGCTTGCCTCGCAGACGGCGGGGGCCTGAGCATGGGATTGGTGCGGAGATAAGACTCATGATACTTGTGTACATACCGTAGGTTTTTGGAAACCTTATAGGTCTGAAAACACATCATTGATCTACTATATATGAAAGCACAAAAACTCAACCTAACCCTTGAATCACTTTCTGGTGTAGAACGCCGGAGATTTGCCCGTTTCTTACAGTCCCCTTTTTCAGTCAGCGTCAGGAATTGATGCTTTTGTATCAGGCTTTGCTGGACAAAAATGCGCCCGAAGATAATGAATCACTGTTTGCGCGCATATGTCCCGGCAAACCCTGGTCGCCTACGGCATTTCGGTTGCTGATGAGCGATTTACAGAAGCTATTGGATCAATACCTGGCGCTGGAGCACTGGCTGGATACACCTGCAGCGGTAGAAACGGATATGGCCCAAGCTTACCGGCAACGCGGGCTTGAGCGGCATTTCGAAGATGCCCTGAACCTTGCTAAAACCGGTTTGGAACGCAACGCGCTGCGCAACAGTGAATATTTTATACGCAGTGGACAACTGCTTTGGGAAGAGGCGCGATTTCAAACCCAGCACCATCCGGAGGAAGAGCGCTTTTTTACAGCTTTGTCAGATAATGCAGACCTGATTTGGTTAAGCCAAAAGCTGCGTTATTTATGCTTGTACAAGGCTTACCAAACCAGGTTTCAAAGTAATCGGGAATTACCCTTTCGGGCAGAGGTAGATTCCCTGCTTTCGCGACCGGATTTTTTACATCACCCTGCTGTTTCTACCTGGTATTATTGTTTAAAAATGCTGGAATCCCCGGAGTCCGACCAGTTTTTTCAGTTGTTTAAAACGGAGGTGTTTGCGCACGGATTTATTTTCCGGGCCGAAGAAATGCGGGATCTGCACCTGTTTGCTATTAATTATTGTATCAGGAAGAACAACGAGGGGCATAGCCAGTTCTTTCACGATATCATGGATTTTTACAAGGACGGGTTGAGCAAAGGGCATTTGCTGGATAGGGGGGTATTGTCGCACTTTACCTATTACAATATTGTGGCGGCGGCCCTGCAAACGTGCGACTACGCCTGGGCGGAAAATTTTATACAGGATTACCGAAACATGCTGGAACGCCGTTACCGCGACAGCGCTTACAGTTTCAATATGGCGCGATTGAAATTTGCCCGGAAGGCATACCCTGAGGCCCTGGAATTGCTGCAACATTCCAATTATCATGAGCCGCTTCTGAACATGGCAGCCAAAACCATGGCCATCAAGATTTATTACGAACTGGATGAATACGAGGTGCTGGATGCACATCTCGAGGCCTTTATCAAGTACATCCGCCGCAAACCAGGCCTGGGCTATCACCGGCAACACTATCTGCAAATGGCCCGGTTTACGCAAAAACTGATTCACCTCAACTGGATAAACAAGGCCGAGGTGCAATTACTTCGGGATCGTATTGCTGCGGAGCCTGCCCTGGCGGAGAAAGAATGGTTGTTGGAGCGGTTTTAAAACGAGGATAAATCAATCTTTTAGCTACTTTTACCTTATGTACGGACTCATACTTGCCGGTGGACAAAGTTCCCGTATGGGGCAGCCCAAGAGCCTGATTGATTATCATGGCAAGCCTCAGTATTTGTTTTTACTGGATTTACTGATGCCTTATTGCGAAGAGGTGTTTATTTCCTGCAAACCGGAGCAGGAGCATTGGTTCAGCCCCTGCCCTACCCTGCCGGATAATGGCATGTTCGGGGATATTGGTCCGATGGGAGGTGTGCTTTCTGCTTTTGAGGTGTACGACGGGCCCTGGCTGGTGGTGGGTTGTGATTATCCGTACCTCACTTCGGCCGATATCGTGAAATTGATTTTGTCACGTTCCGAACAATTTGATACTGTATGTTATCGTCACCCGACATCGGGAATGGATGAGCCGCTCACGGCTATTTATGAAAATACGTGTGCAGACCAGCTAACTCATTCCTTCCGGTCGGGCCAGCATTCGTTGAGGCATTTTTTGGCACAAACACGCGTCAATAGAATTGAGCCGCTGACTATTGATCACCTGCGCAGTATAGATACTCCGGAATAATTTTTTGAGATGCCGAACCTAATACCTTTCACAGGTTAAAACAATCGAGTGGGGTTGTGTGTGTAATAGTACATGAAACCACATGTATTAGAAACCAAAACCATCATAAAGCGTCCACTGAACGAAGTATTTTCATTTTTCAGCAAAGCCGAAAACCTTAATGAACTTACTCCGCCTGAACTGCATTTTAAAATACTTACCCCCTCGCCTATTGCTATGAACAAGGGGATTTATATCGATTACCGAATTAAGCTGAATGGAATACCGTTTACCTGGAAAACCCTGATCAGCGCATGGGAACCTCCGCACCGCTTTGTAGATGAGCAAATAAAAGGACCCTATGTTCGCTGGCACCACACGCATTCGTTTCGTTCGGTTGATGAAAATACCACCGAAATGATTGACCGGGTAGAGTACTTATCGCCAGGGTGGCTGCTCGAGCCATTGATACACAACCTGTTTGTACGTAAAAAAGTAGAAGCTATTTTCGCCTACCGCGAACAAAAATTGTTGGCCATTTTCCCGCACTAAAACACATGACCGAAATACGCTCCATTCAGAAATGCGAACATTGCGAAACCTGGACGGATGGTAAAAAAGCCTTTTGCTGCTCATGTGGCGAAATGCTGGATTTGGAATACCGAAAAAACCGCTGGGAATTACACAAGCGACTTCAGGATTTGCCGGGTTTCATGGATTGGTATAAGCTAAAGGGCGCCGACAAAAATATACTGCTACTGATACTGGAAAAAATGATTCAGGGCGGACAGCTTATTTTAACCGCTGTAGTCGCATTCATTACATTAATATTACTGTTGCTGCCCGGATGAAAAACAGGAAGTTACTGATTATCGCCTTTGCGCTGTGTGCGGTTGGTGGAGTTCACTACTTGCTGCAGGCATATGATTATTCAATACCTGTCTTGCGCCATTACCTGGATGATGTGCTAATAGTGCCCATAACCGGAACACTGGCCCTGTGGGTGCAGCGCAAATGGATTGTACGGCATGAGAACTTTCGCTTCACCGGCCTAAGCGTGGCCATGTTATGTGTGTATTATGCCATTGCATTTGAATGGATAATTCCGGCCTTTCACAGCAGTTTCACTGCCGATTATGCAGATGTTATTGCATACGCCACAGGGGGGCTGCTGTTTTATGTTTATATTAATAAAGCGGTGCCAAATGTGTGTGTCTCAAATCAATAGAATATTCCGCGAATTTTAGTTTCAGTAGCCCCTAAAATTATTACATTAGCAGCATGGAAAATTTTGTGGTATCGGCACGAAAGTACAGGCCCCTTGGATTTGAAGAGGTGGTGGGTCAGGAGCATATTACCACTACACTAAAAAACGCCATCGACAACAACAAACTAGCGCAGGCATTGCTGTTTTGCGGCCCTCGCGGCGTGGGCAAAACTACATGTGCGCGCATTGTAGCGCGCATGATCAATGGCTTCGAGGAACGGGCGGAACTCAATTCACTGAACATTTTTGAATTGGATGCCGCCTCCAACAACTCGGTGGAAGACATCCGCAATTTAATTGACCAGGTTCGCTATCCGCCTCAGTTTGGAAAGTTCAAGGTATACATCATCGACGAGGTGCACA
>DLXL01000342.1:0-487 GCA_003448025.1 Saprospirales bacterium
ACTGAAAAATCAGGCCTGTCTTTATCGCACGCAGAGGCCAGAAGAATTATACTCACAGATTCGGTTGCTGCATTATACGATGCCAGGATCCAAACAGCTGGCGGGTCTTCTTTGGGCGATACACTGATTTTTAGATATGAGGATACCCGTGCTGATGACGTATGGCTTGATCAACTGGCTGATTTTAACGATGAGGTTACAATGGATATTCGATTGTCTGAAGGATCCAAACTTCGCCTTGGAGATGTCCGACATTTCGAAAAAACGGTTTACAAAAATGAATTTTTTACTTCAAACAAGGATCTAATTGCAGATTTGGCCGGTAATATAAGTGGTAAAGTAAATGGAAAACTGAAGTTGGACCAGTTTGATATTCGATTAGGTACTTCCACCCGATTACGTGGGGATTTTGATGGCAGGGGGCTTGGCGATAATGATGAGCCGATGGTATTGAATTTTGATTTTGAAGAGTTGCTGACGGATATGC
>DLXL01000342.1:694-1057 GCA_003448025.1 Saprospirales bacterium
TCAGGCCGCCCAGGCAGTTCTTCAAGCTTAACCAAATATCCTTTAAAGGAAGTTATCAGTTATTTGATGGCTTTGACCACGTGTTGTATGGGAAATTCGCTACCAGCCTGGGACCCGGTCAGCTCGATATGCAATTGAACCTCAAAGACGGCCCGGAAAAGGCTGTGTACAGAGGAGATTTGAAGATGAAAGGATTTGATATGGCCACCTGGACAGATGATCGCAACTTTGGTCCAAGCACCTTTCGGGTAAACGTGGCCGATCAATCTACAGGCTTGACTTTGCCAACGGTAGATGCCCGGGTGAGTGGCAACATTGATACCTTTATCTATAAAGGATATCCTTACCTGGATATCAAGCTGA
>DLXL01000342.1:1240-17389 GCA_003448025.1 Saprospirales bacterium
TATCAAGCTGAACGGGAAATTCAAAAAATATGTGTTTGACGGGAAAGTGGAAAGTAATGACCCCAATGTGGATTTTGTTTTTGATGGTAACATAAACCTGAAGGATTCCATTCCGGTGTTTGATTTTTCAGCAAACGTGCGCCGACTGGATTTGGGTGTTTTGCAATTAATAAATAAGGACTGGGTTTTGTTCGGTCAGGTCAAACAGTTGCAGTTAAAAGGTAGGAATGTGGATGAAATTGTAGGTTCAGCCTATCTGGAATCTTTTAAAATCCTGGAAGATCGTGAAACCTGGTATCAGATTGATTATTTGAAGTTTAATTCCTATTTCCGGCCAGATGGAAGCCGGTTTTTTGGCATTGATTCTGATGTAGCGAGTGGACAAATGACCGGCGATTTTAGTTTGGCAAGCGCACCGAATAATTTGTTGCGCTTGCTCGGGAAACATCACCCGGAATTTGTACATAAACTTGGGTTGCCAGCGAGAGACACACTTCCGCTGACGGATTATTATGATCTTAATTTTCAAATAAGGGATTCCAGGAACCTTGCCCAGTTGTTAATCCCGGATCTGGACACACTGCGCAATGTGCGTGCCAGCGGACATGTAGATGCACGCAGAAACACCTCTTACCTGGTAGTAGAAACACCACTGATAAAGTATGGTGGAACCTTAATGAACGATCCAAGTTTGCGTTGGAATAGCGACGGAGATTCTGCATGGCTGTATTTGAGATTGCCTGAGAACATTTCAGGCAAAAAGAAATTGCCGGCCATTACGCTTGGAGGGCCACTTATTGGAGATGTTTTCCATTTAGTACTCGAAGCCAAGGACGAAACCCCCAATAGCATTGTGGAAAGCATTTATCTAAATGGCGATCTTTCCGTTGCAGATTCTTTATGGCAACTAAGTTTTAATGCCTCCAAACTTAAATTGTTCAGTCAGGAGTGGTTGATCGAGGAGGAAAACTACATCCGATTTGGTTCTAATATCTTAGAAACCAAACATTTAGAGCTATTTAACGGTATAAAGCGTATATCGCTTGAAAGCAGCAGTAACCGTCGCGGGATGAGATTTGCTATGACCAACTTTGACTTAAGTGAGGTGAATCGCTTCCTGGATCCCGAACAAATTCAGATCAGAGGGAAAGCTTATGACTTTGAAATTAGCATAGGAGATGTTTTCAATTTGAAGAACATTAGGGCAGATTTACTCTCTGAGATGCTTTATATTAATGAAAAGCCTTATGGAGAGGTATTGTGCAATCTGGAACTAGAAGACCTGTCCAAACCCGTAACTGGTAAGGTGTTTTTGCTGGAGAAAAAAAGTCAAAAGCAGCTCCTCAGATTAGCAGGTAGCGTTCAAATTCAGGGTAAGACGGATGAGGAACTCGAGATGGAACCGGATTCTGCTAAATCTTTGCGTACAGGAGAATTTTGGGCTGATATCAGCGCTGATCAATTCCCATTTGAAGTGATTGAAACCATTGTGCCGGAAATATCCCAAACAGCCGGCCGATTTGCTGCCCAGTTAAAAGGTTATGGTACGCTGGATAATCCGCTGGTTGTAGGAAGCCTGAATGTGATAGAGGGTCAATTCATGATTGATTACCTTAAAACACTGTTCCACATAAAAAACCAAACCATTGCGTTTACCCAAAACAAAATTTCTGCCGACGGGGATACCATATACGATGCTACCCGTCAGCATATTGCCTTGGTTCATGGCGGTTTGGAACATGAATATTTCAAGAAATGGCGCCTGAATTGTCGGATAGAATCCAAAGATCCAGGCTTTTTAGTGCTAAATACTAAAGTTACGGACAGTGATCTTTATTATGGAAGAGCTGAAGGGAGTTTTGTGATGGATGTTACAGGTTCATTCAGCAGAACCAATATCAACATTGAAGCAACAACCGGCCCCGGTACCAGGCTTTATATTCCGCTCTATACCACCACTGATGCTGCAGAAGCCAACTTCATTAATTTCGAAAGGAATAAACCCAAGGCCGAAGCCAGAAAGAAGGATTTTGTTATCAGTGACCTCAAAGGACTCAATTTTGAACTGGATCTAAGCATTACAGATCAGGCTGAGGTACAATTGATTTTTGATGAACAAACCGGAGATATCATCAAAGGACGCGGAGAAGGAAATATCAAACTGGCTATCAATCGCGAAGGTGAGTTTACCATGTACGGAGGGTATCAGATTGTGCGTGGCGAATATTTATTTACCTTGTTGAATTTCGTCAATAAGCCGTTTGTTGTTACTAAAGGCGGGACCATCAATTGGTATGGCGACCCCTATGGCGCTCAGATTAACCTCGATGCTACGTACGAAGTAAATACCTCGGTTTACAACTTCGTCAAGGAAGAACTGGAGTTACTGAGGTCCGTACGCCCAAGGTTATTGGATGAAGCGGCCAAGGCAAATAAGGTGATCGTGAACATGCACCTTGCTGGGGATTTGATGAAACCGAGTATCACTTTCGGACTCAATTTCCCTAATATCACCAGCGAATTGAAGTCGGTAACAGACACCAAGTTGCGACTCCTGCGACAGGATCAGGCGGAGATGGCGCGTCAGGTCTTTGGATTGGTAGTGATTGGCTCCTTCTTGCCACCTACCAGTGCAGGATTTATTCAAAGTTCGGACTATGTTGCAACTGCCTTCAACACCCTCACCCAAATGATTAGCAATCAGTTCGCCAATTATTTGGCAGGACTTGCGTCAGAGTGGTTTGGTGGTGCAGTTTCCAGTCTTGATTTTGACATTATTTACAGTGACTATCAAAATGATGTGCTGGCAGATCCCAATCGTCTGGGAGGCAGAGAGGTAAACGTCCGCTTAAGTTCAGGATTTATCAACGACCGGGTAACCGTTCAATTGGGCTCCCAATTTGGCATCGGTGGCCCTGGCATTGCTGCATCTGATGGATTTTTGGGTGAAGACGTTACTGTCCAAATTGCCCTGACTGAAAACCGGCAGTGGCGACTGAAAGTATATCAGCGTACCGAGCCGGATGTTTCTGGACAACGAGGCCTCAGGTTTGGTTTGGGTATCAACTTTCAAAAGGACTACGACACCTTCGAAGATATGTGGCGAAGTTTTGGAAGAGCCATCACCAAAAAAAGAAGGCAGCCCGGCTAACCTTTCTTTCCATTATTCATTTACGTTTCATGAATTTCCTCCGCCAAGTCAATACATCATGGAAAATGCAGTTTTTCATGCTCTTAAAACTCCCTGCTGCCTGGTTTATGGGGCTACATGTGAAGCATTGCGATCTGGTGAAGTGTGAAATAGCATTGCCCTTTCGATGGCGTTCACAAAATCCGTTCAAATCCACCTATTTTGCTGCGCAGTGTGCAGCAGGGGAGATGTCTACAGGGTTGCTTGCCATGGCACATATTCAAGGAGCAGGGAAAGTATCCATGTTGGTGACACATATAGAAGCTGAATTCTTTAAAAAAGCCAATCAAAAATTGCTGTTTATTTGTACTGAAGGATTGGAAATCCAGGCAGTTGTTCAAAAAGCAATTCAAACAGGTGAAGGATACGTTTTCAGGGCTACTTCTATTGGTACATTGCCTGATGGGCAAATTGCATCCAAGGTATATGTGACCTGGTCTTTTAAAGCTAAAACATAACAATTATATGGCTTCTGTTTTTGGGCATGTCGCAGCCGCCACTGCCATCGGCTACGCCTTCTTTCCCAAAGAGGTACGCCCTGTTACGTTGATCGTAGCGGGATTTTGTGTCTTCGCTCCTGACCTGGATGTGTTGGCCTTCCATTTTGGAGTGCCATACAGCAGTGAATGGGGGCACAGAGGCTGGACGCACTCGGTTACCTTCTCTATTGCTTTGGGGGTGATAGCCAGTTGGATAATGCAAAGAAGTCTTTCCTGGAATAAACTAACCTGGTGGCTCGTGATCAGTACACTAACCCACCCAATACTTGACATGATGACGAATGGAGGCCGCGGGTGCGCGTTAGGATGGCCTGTCTGGAAAGACCGTGTTTTTTTGCCATTCCGTCCCATTCAGGTGTCTCCCTTATCTGTGGAAGACTTTTTTACTCCATGGGGCTTGTCGGTTCTGGCCAGTGAGGTAATCTGGATAGGTATGCCTGGCTTAATGTTGGTTGGATTTGCCAGATTGTGGCAAAGTTCAAGGGATCATCGTTGAATATTCGGTGTTTTAGGGCAAAAACCTAAATGCTTACACAAATTCACGTCGTTTCTCTACAACGAAATCTGATTACCTTTGTTCTCTTTTTATAATTCGCAATCCAATGTACAGATTATTGCCAGGGAGTATCATTACTGCTATCACCATTTTAATACTGAACAGTTGTGTCAGTGCTGATAAGGAATATACCAGGGTAGCCCCGGGCATGTGGCGAGGTGTATTGGAATTAGAGCATTTCAGGATTCCGGTAAGCAAAAAAGACACGGTTATTCTCCTTTACGATCAATTCAAGCCAGGTGAGTTGCCCTTTAATTTTGAAGTGAAATATCTGGACAATGAGAATTTTTACCTGGAGATTATCAATGGTTCACAACGTATCCGATTGGATAGTATTCAATATGGCCGTGACCGTACCAAGGCCAGAGATACCATGAATGTATGGTTCCCGGAATATGCCAGCTATCTGCATGCTGAAATACGGGGTGGGCATATGAGCGGTGAATGGGTGGTAACTACCAAAAACAATTATCGTATTCCATTTTATGCGCACGCTGGCAGAGGGTATCGTTTTACAGGCCTGTCTGAAAAGCCGGTAAAGGATATCAGTGGTCTATGGGCAACTTTATTTAGTGTTGAAAAGGAGCCAGGAGAGCAGGATAAAGCTATAGCAGAGTTTAAACAACAAGGAAACCACCTGGAAGGTACGTTCCGGACTGAAACTGGCGATTATGGTTATCTGGAAGGAACCGTTCAGGGAAGGAAGTTTTGGTTGTCCTGTTTTGACGGAGCTCATGCATTCCTTTTTTCAGGAAGTATCAAAGAAGACAGCCTCCAAGGGGAATTCAGATCGGGGCATTTGTTCAGAACCTTATGGACTGCCTGGCAAGATCCGGAATTTTCTTTGGCTGATGCGGATACATTGACCTTTGTGAAGCCCGGAAAATCCATTCAGTTTAAGGTTAATACCCCGGCAGGTAAGGAACTCGTGTTCCCTTCCCCATCCATGAATAATAAAATCAAGGTATTCACGGTGATGGGAACATGGTGTCCCAATTGCCGGGATGAACAAGTTTTTCTGCGTGATTTTTTGAAAGAAAATCCTGAAATTGCCAGTGAAATGGAAGTAATTGCCTTCTCTTTCGAACGTCACGAGGATCCTGCTAAAGCAAACCAACACTTGCAAAAATACCGGCAAAAAATGAATCTGCCTTACGAGGTGGTATATGCGAGTAAAGCCAATAAAGATGCTGCAAGCCAGTTCTTTCCTGCTTTGAATCATGTTATGGCATTTCCTACCATGATGATTCTCGACAAAAATAATCAGGTCAGACGCGTTCATACCGGATTTGACGGACCTGCGACCTCCAAACATGAGGCTTTTAAGTCTGATTTTAAATCCTTCATACAAAGCCTTCGATAATCTTGTTTTTTCACGGCCTTTTTGTTCCACCGCCTTAATTGCTCTTTGAATGAACCGAATAATCCTTGCTTATGCTCCGGAAAATGAACTCCTTGCAAAGGGGTTAGATCAAAAACTTAGTCTTGTAGGGATTCCTTTTGATCATATAAAAGGTACACTTCAAAATCTTCCTGAAACAGGTGAAGATCCGGTCATGTTGTTCGTTACTGACCAATTACTGACCAATGAAGCTGTTATGGATGGTTTGTTCTCGGTGATTCAATCCTTACATCAGCAAAAGCGACTTTGGATCATCCTGGCAGATACCACTAATCCGGCTGGTGAAGCGACACCCGTTCAGCTGGATCGAATGTCTAATGTGCTTCATTATATGAAGTATTGGCAGGACGCCTGGATTTCACTCAGTGATCGGTTTCAACATGCTGGATCTGATGAAAAGAATGCCCTTTCAACCAGTCTTGACAGGATACGGAACATCGCGAATCAAACCGGCGATTTAATAGGCCTGATCAGAGAAGTTGGTTATACCCGTTGGGAACAATTGCTGGCTAATGATTTTGAGGCGCTCTTCCAGCGATTTGGGTTGATGGATTGGCATAACTCCTTTAGAAAGCAAGCTGATCTGGTTCAAGCCCCGGAGCAACAAGATAAACCGGCATTTTTACCAGAGGTACATTTGTCGCAAGGATTATTGGCACCAGAACCTTTCGAAACGCCCCTTTCCCCACAGGAGCCGTCTTCTGTGGTTGAGTCGGCAATGCCCGTTGAAGATCAAACGGCAGGTTTGACTGAAACAAAAGAGCTGCCTGAAGTTTCAGAATTTCTGAAACAAACTGTAAAAGATGCGTGGATCTGGCTGGAAAAAGGTCATTTGGAACGCGGATTCGATTTGTTCAAGCTGGCGCTCCAACAAGATCCGGAAATGGAATGGTTAAAACAGGAGTACCAGAAAGCATTGAATCAATATGCCAAAGACGAAGCCCAGATTCCCACAATAGAAGTGCAAACCGTAACTACCCATGGAGAAAATACTGAAGTGAAATCTTATGACCTGATGGGAGAACTGGCTGTAGAGCGTGGCGATTACCTGTTTGCCAAATATTGCTGGGATAGGGTAGTGGAGTTGGATCCGGAATTCCCCAATATATACCGCAAGCTGGGTTTGATGACCGTTGCCCACCTGAAAGATTATCGGGAAACGGCTTTGATTTATTTACGCAAGGCATTGAACGCCAATCCGGAGGATATGGAAGTGAAAAATATACTGGAAGAGGCTGTACAGGAAACCATTTTTTCATCACCTCAATCAGGTCAAAATATACAAGAGGCTAGTCCTTCTGTACAAACGCATTTGCCTAAAAGCGCAGAATTGGTTTTGATTACCGGGGCTACGTCCGGGATTGGGAAGGCAACTGCCGAGATTTTTGCTAAAAACGGATACCGATTGATCCTGACAGGGCGCCGAATAGATCGTTTGGTGGCACTTAAAAACCAATTTGAGTCTTCTTATAACTCAGAAGTGCTGATTCTGCCATTCGATGTAAGAGATCACGGAGCTGTGGAGGCGGCATTGTCCAATTTGCCTGAAGGATTCAATATAGTAGATATACTGATTAATAATGCCGGTTTGGCAAAGGGACTTGCTCCTATTCACGAAGGTCAGTTGGACCATTGGGAAACGATGATTGATACCAATATAAAAGGACTATTGTATGTAACCCGACTGATTTCTCCGGGAATGGTGAAGCGCCGAAAAGGCCATATCATTAATATTTGCAGTAGTGCCGGCAGAGAAGCTTATCCGAATGGAAATGTTTACTGTGCCACTAAATTTGCAGTAGATGCACTGACTAAATCCATCAGGTTTGATTTGCATCCTTATGATATTCGGGTGAGCCAGGTCAGCCCGGGGCATGTGGAAGAAACGGAATTCGCATTAAACCGTTTTGATGGCGATACAGAACGTGCTAAAATTTATCAGGAATTTCAGCCTCTGAAGTCGAGTGATGTGGCAGAAGCTATTTATTTCATGGCTACCCGTCCGGCGTATGTAAATATTGTAGATATTCAGATGTTTGCTACCCAACAGGCCAGCAGCATGGTGATCAACAAAGATGGCAGGCGATTTGAGTAATAAAACAGACTTGTTGCCGCATCGTACAACAAGTACCCCATCGCAACAAGTCTAATTACTATTTCAATTCCTTGCGCCTTGATTTGGGGAATAGCTCAGCTAGTTCTGAAGCCAGGCCAAGTCGCTCCGGAAATTGGGTAGTAAGTGCCCGAATAATTTGCACGGCCATTTCAGTTTCTCCTTTGAAAACCAGGTCTGACAAACGCAATCGAAGATGTTGTGTGGCTGGGGTTCCAAAATGATCTTTCAAATATTGGGAAAGCAGCTGAATGTACATTTTTTGTACGAATTCCTTTTGAGTAGCGAGAAAAAGGTGCTCGTATCGCTGTAGTAAATTCATGTCGCCCCTGGTTTCCAGGAGGAAAGCAAGTTGATCCAAATCATTTTCCGAGGCTAACAGGGAGGCTATTTTGGCGATATCCCCTTTTTTTTCCAGGTCAACCAGCAATCGTTCTTTTTCCTTCGGCCACTGGGTGCCGGAGGCAATTTTCAATTTGTTAAAAAGATCCTGATGGCCTGATAGTAAAAAACGGTGTCTTAGCAAACGGATTTGCCTTGCATAATCTCCCTGCTGTTCTGCCATAAACAGGAGCACGTTTTCAATCTCTCTTGTAGTGCCGGGTGAAAAGGCATTTTTTTCAATAAAATGTTCCCCTATCAGGGTAGCGGCATCCCATAGTTTGAGGTAATAAAGTTGAAGGAAGGCATCTGACAGCATTTCAGGCCTTTCGCGGTAATCCTCCAAAACGCGAACGGTAGCCTCAGGACGTTTTCTGACAGCGAGTGTAGCCAAAAACATCTGCAACACAAAGTTGGATGCAGGGTAGGGGGCTTGGTCAAACCCTTGAGTGATCTGTAGAAATTTGGATTCATCTGTGGCCGAGCTGCTCAGGAACCGTATTGCATCCCGGTAAATTTCAGCCGGAAACTGATCTTTTAAACCAATAGCGTAGATCGTTTCCCAAAGTTTTTCCCGCAACTCCGGCGAACTGCTGCCTTTGTCAATTTGTTCCCAACTGGCAAATGCCTTTTGACAAAAATGTAGGATAGTGGCCCGGCGATTTCCATCTGTTTTTACCAATAGGTGCTGCAAGCTGGTGAAAATAGCTGTAGAAATCAAGTACATAGTCCGGAAATCCAGGTTCAAAGTGGCACTGTCTAGTTGTTCCTCCAGGCCATCCAATGCTTTTCTAAGCCGTCGGAATTCAGGTTCTCCAAATTTGGCAGTAGCGCGTTGTTTCGGCAAAACGGAATCGAGTACCAGAACATAAGGGTTTTCGGTATCGGTCACAAATAAGGCAAACCGGGTTTTTAAAGCTAAGGCAAAATCCTTGTCACGGCGGGCATAGTCCCTGACAAAGGTTTCAAGCGCCTCCGGACTTGCATTTTCAAGTGCAGCATGAACTGTGAAACGGGGAAGTTCTGTGGCTGGTTGTTATTCGGCTTTTAGCTGTTTAGCCTCTTCCCGTTGTGCTAAAAATTGCCTCAGCCGAATCAACGTGGCGGCAATGTGTGCACACATGAGCCGCCGGCCTTCTCCAAAACACTCACAAGCATAAGCTTTGATCTTATGAGGGGTGATCATCACTTCCGACTCATAATCACCTTCGTCTGTTTCCACCAGAGCAACCCAAAAATGCTTTTCAATTTCACGCAGGTTTTTCACACTTCCGGCTTGCACCAAATTATCAGCAGTTTCCCAGGTGGAAGGGCTGATACTATGTTCAAAGTCTTTCAGTGAAAGTTTTTGCATGAATTCGGTTGAAGCGAACTTCAAAAGTAAGCCTTTTTCTCAATATCATGCACTCAAATACCAGTATTGGCCAGGAACAATCAGGAGTTGTCCCGGAACTTTATTTTGAGGGTGCACCTGTTTGTTAAATGGGAAAGGCCTTCAAAAACCGCATGATTTTAGCAAGCCGGCACGCTGGTAGTAACTATTACACCAAAACGAGCATGAGCCATCTCAAAGAAATCGAGATGACTCATGCTCGTTCAGAATCTATGACAGATCAACCTTTATAAAAAAGAGATCCCGGCAGGATTAATTGACGCCTAATTTTGTTTTTACCAAAGCCGTTACATCATCGGTTTCATTCGCAAACAACATAGCGCCGGTGCTGGTATCGAAAATCATCAGATAACCATTCTCCTTTGCAACAGCGCGAATGGCCTGATCCACGCGATCAAGAATAGGCTTAAGCAGTTCTTCCCTTTTGGCGGTAACCTTTTGGTTTGCTTCCTGCTCAAATTTCTGGATATCGGCCTGTTCTTTCTGCAGGGCAGCTTCCATTTCCTGGGCTTTGATAGGTGTTAGTTTACCTGCTTGATATTCTTCCTGAAACGTTGTAACTTTAGCCTGAAAAGCTTTGGTTATCGAATCATCCATAACACCAAATTTATCGGCATAGATTTTTAGATCATCATTGGCTTTTTTGGTATCAGGAAGCATTTCCAACAGGTTGCCCAGATTCATGTGGCCATATTTTGGCGCAGTTTGGGCGCCGAGGGTAGCGCTGACGTACAGCGCAAAGAACAAAATGAATGCTTTTTTGAACATTGAAAGTATGTTTTTTAACACTTAAACGGAAAACTGCGCAAAGGTAATCGTTTGATCTTGTTAAAAATCGGTTAACCTCTACTTTAGCTGTAGAACGAAACGCCAAAGGTTTACGTTCTTACGTTGTATCTTTGACTCACGACATGAAAAAATTACTTTTTTGGGGCTTTTGCCTTTTGTTTGTTTCGCCATTAATGGCACAAGACGACAATGACCTAATTCAGTTTTCAGGCCTTATCATGACCGAAGCAGACGGCCGTCTGGTTCCGGTGCCCTATGCTACGATTTCCATACCCCAAAAACATCGGGGAACGTATGCCGACTATCGTGGTTTCTTTACCCTCGTGGTGGAAAAAGGGGATAAGGTTCGATTTAACTGTATTGGATTGGAAACAGTTACGATTACTAATCCTGATACACTCACACAAAACCGTTATGCCATTGTTCAATTGATGTCGCAAGACACTTTAATGTTGCCTGAGGCGGTTATTTTTCCATGGCCATCCAAAGAACATTTCAAAATTGAGTTTTTGAAGATGGATGTTACACCGGAATTACAGCGAAGGGCAAGCGAAAACCTTGCCAATGAATATATGGCTGAAGCACGCAAGAACCCGGACATGGTACCCTATGGCGGCCGGGAAAGTGCTAATTTTTACCTGCGCCAGCAGGCGAGGGAGTATTATTATTTCGGACAAACGCCACCGATGAATATCTTCAGCCCATTAGCCTGGGGGCAGTTTTTCAAGGCCTGGAAAGAAGGGAAATATAAAAAACAGAAAAAAGGCTGATTCGTTCCAATATGAGAATTTGGATGATACTAGGGCTCTTTTTGGGAGTAAGCAGTTGTGGGCAAAATCCACCGCCTGAATCTCGCACGGATAAACTGGCCAAATCATTATGCCAGTGTACCAGTGAACTACTGGTATTAAACCAAAAGGCCCAGTCTTCGCCAGACAGCCTTGCTTTTCAACAGATTGAACAAGCATTTAACAAAGCAAAGGCATGCTCACAGGCTTTAGGGATAAAAAAAGAGGAGCAACCTGTGTTGGAAACTTCGCTTCAGTCCTTTTGCCCGGATTTGATGCAATATCCTGAATTAATCCAGGAACTTACCTCGCAATAAATACCTGTATGACGATTATTCCTATAGAATTTGGTACACCGGAATACGAAGAATCAGTGGCACTCAGGTATGAGGTTCTGAGAAAACCGCTTGGACTGGAATTTTCTGTAGAACAACTCGCGGCAGAATGGTCGGATACCCACCTGGCTGGTTTTGATGAAAATGCCAAAATTGTCGCCATTCTTATTTTGACTCCTGCAGGTGACCATCAGGTAAAAATGCGCCAGGTTGCCATTGATCCAACTTTACAGGGCAAGGGATTAGGAGCCCAACTGGTTAAAGCCTCTGAAGTGTTGGCACAAAAGAACCATTTTCAACGGATGGTACTCCATGCCCGGGAAACTGCTGTGCCCTTTTACCTCAAACTTGGGTATGAGGTAGTTGGAGGTCAGTTCGAGGAAGTAGGCATCCCTCATTTTAAAATGGAAAAAAGCTTGTCCTGAAATCCATTTTCCTCTGGTGATGAACCAATCTATTTACAATGCTGGTTCACCACCAAAGGCACTGCCAACTTAAAAATCAGTACCTAACGCAATGTGCATGAGGGGCTTTTGGATTTGTCTGGATTCCAGCCCCCAGGCATAATCTGCACGCAGATAAAGGCCAAATATCACCGCCCGAACACCGGCGCCATATCCCATCACTATGGGGTCTCGGAAATAATTCACCTTCATGATGGATATAACCGGGCCATCTGTGGGCCTGACGAGCGTGGTTGTATTGATTGGATTATCTAAAGAATACGGGCTTCGCCCTTGCCAAGCCGTTCCAGCATCAAAAAATCCTATGACCTGGAAATTTCGCCAGAAATTCCCAATAACCGGTTTTTGAATGAGGTACTTGAATATAGGAACCCGCAATTCCGCGTTCAAAAGGGCAAAAGTGTTGCCATTCCGAATGTTTTGTTGAAAACCACGAAGGTTGACCGCGGGGGCCTGATAGGCAAACTGATCCTCGGTGGGAAGTGGAATATTGGAGTTAAACTTTGGGAAGATCCAGTTATCCAGCCCGCCCATGATGTACAGCATTTTTTCAGAACCAAACGACGTGGCGCCTGCTACCCTGACAGCCAGTTGTGAACGACTGTCTAACATTTGATAATGCCGGGCATCAATGCCGACTACAGTCATGAACCCATTATTAAGTTTAAGACTCCAGTCGGGTTCGGTATTAAAGGCAAATCCTTTAATGAGGTCTGTATAGATTTTGGCTCTGGTACCTTTTTTGAGGTTCAGGTCTACATCAAGAGAATTATCATATACAGCTGCAAGGCGGATAGAAGCCCGTTGCTCTGCACGATCCGGAATATTAAGTGTTACAATGTCAGAACCGAGTGCCCTAACCTTGTCTTCGCGTAATCCAAAAGTGGCACGAAGGCTGGTAAACACATCAATCGGATATTTCAGTTCATACTGAGCCAGCAAAGTATTGGTTCGCTCCTGGTAATCCGGGGGTAAACTTGGTAAACTTGGCGATTGACGTAGCCGGTTATTGGTAATACTGCGCCGGTATAATACATATCGCTTGTCGAGCCGTTTTTTCTTGTTATCCATCCACAAATAATATTCAGCGCCATTAAAAGTGGTTGGCAATCGGAACCCGGCCTCAATCACATAATTTTCAAGCAAATCTTTGAAATTAGCTCTTAACAGCACACCTGGAGGAGGTTGCTGTAGCCTGCTTTGAGGCCCTTCATACAACTGTAAGCCATCAAATAACTGATTGTTATCCATGGTAGTAGACACGTAGTCTGTGCGGAATCGTGTCCGATATGGAATAATTTTAAAGGAATACAGTCGTACAATTTCACCTGGCTTTCCAAATTGAGCCATTGTACGCTTTAGCGGTCGCCTTGGCGGCGTTGGAACCATGGTATCAGCGCTTGGAGAGGTCGGAGCAGCAGGCTCCGTCCTGGAGTTGTCACTGCCGGGTTTAGGTCCAGGTACTGCCAGGTAATCGGGGATTTGAATCAGCCAACCGGGCTCGATATATGGCAAGGAATCTTGTTTGGCGTCTGTCAGGGTATCTGCCAGAGTCTGAAAGGGTTTACTGGATTGGTCAATAACGGGAGTTTCCGTAGCAGGTTGAGGTGGAATGGGCAGGCCGGCACTCTTCAGGGTTTGGATTCTCCATCGTGTTGTTTTAGCCAGTCCCTGGACCTCTGGCTGAATGTTTTTTTGTACAAATACCGCCTTCTTTTTTCGGGTAATCCGAAAAACCATTTTACCGGCTCTGGTTGCAGTATGTTGTTCCAGCAAGTTTCGGTCGTAATTACTTGCATTCCAGGTGCGGGGTTTTTTCTTCCAGACCTGAATACTTTTTATACTGTCAATTTGTGAAGGATCTATGTTAGTTAAAACGGTGTCTAACGGCGCTAAAAAGGTGAGTATTCTGCTCAAAGGCCACTCCATTGGCTGCGACATGTCCAATGCTTTCACTTCTGCACCGTCTTTCAGATAAACTGTTGCCTGATGATAGGCTACAAAGGGTTCGAGAACCCCGGCCTGCTGGTTGTAAATTCCACTTTCGTCGCTCAGGTAAGCGAAATGACTGGTATCTAACCCAACAGGATTCCGCTCGTTGTACAGGGGAGAATTGGTCACTCTCACTAACTCAGAACTTCGAGCGTCCAGATCGTATAAAAAAATATCAAAATTGGTTATTGGAAGTATACTGTCCAGGCGCTGAAAGGAAAGTGTATCAGTAATCCGATTGCTGGCAAACATCAGGTACTTTTTTCCGTCTAATTTCGTGACATGAGCATCCAGGTCATCCCAAAAATCATTGGTTAATCGCTCAGTTTGCCGCGTGATCGTACGATATACAAATAAGTCGGAGAAGCCTTTTACCGCAGCAGAAAATACCAGTTCAGTAGGCGTCGCATAATCCATACTGAAAACACGCTGGAATTCCGGGGAAAGGTTACTAAGCTCCGTTTTCTTAGTCGTGAGGTCAATCACAGCAAGACGAGCTACATCTCTGCGTTCATAAAGTACAGCAATGCGTTGATTATCAGGATTCCAGGCAAGTTGCGGATAGTTGTAATCCGTGGCCTGAAGGGCATTTCGGGTTCCGCCCTTATAAATTCTTTTCCGTTTGCCTGTTTCCAGATCTTGTACCCACACCTTCCATTTGCCAATATCGTTGCTTACCCAGGCAATTCTCTTTCCGTCAGGACTGATTTTTAATTGAGATAAAGGCAGATCACTTTTATTTTTGATGGCAATTTTTCCAGGCTCGTCAACCGTTTTAAGTCCTTTGGCCTCCTCCTGATATACCTTTTTGTAATAGTCAAGCATGGCATCAGTGGTGCGTTTGTAACCACTTCCTAGAATATAGAAAAATCCGTTATCCACGCTCCGGTTAATACGCGTGAGGTATAACAAATTACTGACGGTCCCCTTGCCGAAGTGTGTACTGATATAATGCCAAAAGGCATGTCCGGCAAACCTTGGGTGCGCTTTGGCTAGTTTGTCGAAGTTGCTGTATTTGCCGGTCAGGAGAAGATTGCGCAAGCGATCATCCTGCTCGGTACCCCACTCCTCTCCGCAATAGGCGCCTAGTCCGCTGGTGTACCAACCGGGCAGATTTAACAACACAGCATTGGAAACGATTTCCTGTAAATTAGCACCATATAGCATGGAATTGATCAAAACGCCTGCGACCCCTTCGCGTATTTGAGCGCGCAAATGTTGATGATTGCCATCAAAATATACGAAAACCTTGTTGCCTACCACCTTTGTTTCTCCGCTGCTGAGCATGAAAACATCATCCTCACCTATATTGCTTTGTTTTAAATCGGTCAGGTCACTAAAAACAAGCAATTCAATTTTGTCTGACAACTGGTGTTCCAGCAGTTGCTGGATGGTTGGAAAATCATATTCTGCGAACTGTAAGGCTGAATGGGCAACACTGCGGGCATCTCCATACCAATAGGTGATGAGATTAGTGGTTTCGTATAAACTCCAATCATCAAATTGATGATGATATTGCACCCTGTTTTTCCCAAAAGAAGTCTGGGCAGTGGTTTGTGCCTGTGTTTTTGGTATTTGCACCCCTAAGGTCAGAAAAAGAAGGGCGATCACACCAGAAAGGATGCTTCGACCGGTTAACCGGGAAGATTCTGCTTTTTTTTGAAAGAATATAATGCCCATGCACTCCGTTTTTGTGTTAGAACGCTCAAATATGGGATAAATGTTTTAAAAAAAAGACCTCGCAGGTGAGAAACCTGCGAGGTCTGGCTCATAATAACCAAAGATAGCTATTTTATTACGGTATCTTTACAATTCGCACTATTTCCATTTGCCCATAAGCGCATCAGGTGTTGGAAGATGGCGGTGATGGTACATATCCAAAACTTTACCGTCTTTCCATATCACCAGGCCCGGATTAGCACGAATAATGGTTTTCAGCAACTTATCATCTGCGCGATAAAAATCATACTTAGCGCCCACTTTACGGGCAAAATCAGCCGCAACTTCAGAATCGCCGAAAGTGGTGATACAGTATACTTTCCAACCAGCTTTTTGAGCGGCTTCAGCAACCGGATTGATCTTTTCCTGGAACATGGCAGCGTAGGCTGGCGTGGGAACAAAGACCATACGCTCTATTTTCCGTGGTTGTACGGAAACCACTCTGGGCGCCAGCCGGAAGGAGTCGGCGGTTACCGCAACCGTATCTACAGCCCAGGTGGTATCTTGCACTGTGTAGATCTCCTTCT